>JAHBYY010000028.1 GCA_019635715.1 Rhizobiaceae bacterium
TCCTCGCCGAGCTCCAGCGCGCGGTCCCAGGCCGCCTTGGCCCGCTCGCCGAGTGCTGCCTGCTTCAGATCGGCATGGACGAGCGGCACGGGGTTGACCGCCAGCTTCTCGTAGCCGTCCTTGACGCCGTGCGCGGCGCGGCGGTGGTTGCGCATGACGCGCAGCATGTGGCCGGCGTTGCGGTCATAGTCCGGGAAGGCGCCGAGCTCGGCGGCCATCTCGGCCGAGGTCGCGTAGGCGGTGCCGGTCATGATTGCCGTGAGCGCGGCGCAGATGGCGCGGCCCTCATCGGAATCATAGGGAATGCCGGACGTCATCAGCAGGCCGCCGATATTGGCATAGCCGAGGCCGAGCGTGCGGTATTCGTAGGACAGCCGTGCGATCTCCTTGGAGGGGAACTGCGCCATCATGACGGAGATTTCCAGCACGATGGTCCACAGCCGCGCCGTGTGCTCATAGGCGTCGATGTCGATCGTGCCGTCGGCGTTGCGGTAGGGCAGCAGGTTGATCGAGGCGAGGTTGCACGCCGTGTCGTCGAGGAACATGTATTCCGAGCACGGGTTGGAGGCCCTGATCGCTCCCGCCGCCACACAAGTGTGCCAGTCGTTCATCGTCGTGTTGAAGTGCAGGCCCGGATCGGCCGAGGCCCAGGCGGCGTGGCCGATCTTCTCCCAAAGGTCGCGCGCCTTCAGCGTCTTCGCCACCTTGCCGTCGATGCGCTTGATCAGGCTCCAGTCGCCATCCTTCTCGACGGCGCGCAGGAAGTCGTCCTTCAGCGAGACCGAGTTGTTGGAGTTCTGGCCGGACACGGTCAGGTAGGCGTCCGAATCCCAGTCCGTGTCGTAGGTCTTGAACTCGACGGCGCTGTAGCCCTGCCGGGCGAACTGGATGACGCGCTTGACGTAGTTTTCCGGCACGGCCGCCTTCTTGGCTTCCCGGATCGCCCGCTTCAGCGCGGTGTTGATGGCCGGGTCGAAGCAGTCGTCGGACTTCGTTCCCCCCTGGCCCTCGCAGTTGACGCAGGCCTTCATGATCGCGGCGAGATGCTTCTTGACGATCTTGGAGCCGGTGACGAGTGCGGCGACCTTCTGCTCCTCCAGCACCTTCCAGTCGATATAGGCCTCGATGTCGGGGTGGTCGGCGTCGACCACCACCATCTTGGCGGCGCGGCGCGTCGTGCCGCCCGACTTGATGGCGCCGGCGGCGCGGTCGCCGATCTTGAGGAAGCTCATCAGGCCGGACGACTTGCCGCCGCCCGACAGCTTCTCGCCTTCGCCGCGCAGATGGCTGAAATTCGAGCCGGTGCCCGAGCCGTATTTGAACAGGCGCGCCTCGCGCACCCACAGATCCATGATGCCGCCCTCGTTGACGAGGTCGTCGGAGACCGACTGGATGAAGCAGGCATGCGGCTGCGGATGTTCGTAGGCGGACTTCGACTTGGTCAGCCGGCCGGTGAACGGGTCGACATAGTAGTGGCCCTGGCCGGGGCCGTCGATGCCGTAGGCCCAGTGCAGGCCGGTGTTGAACCATTGCGGCGAGTTCGGCGCGACGCGCTGGCTGGCGAGCATGTAGGCGAGCTCGTCGCGGAAGGCCAGCGCATCATCCTCGGAGGCGAAATAGCCGCCCTTCCAGCCCCAGTAGGTCCAGGTGCCGGCGAGGCGATCGAAAACCTGCGCCGCGCTGGTTTCCGAGCCGTAGCGCTGGTCCTCGGGCAGTTCGAGCAGCGCCATGTCGTCGGCGGTCGAGCGCCACAGGAACGACGGGACGGAGGTCTCCTCGACCTTCTTCAGGCGGGCCGGGACGCCGGCCTTGCGGAAATATTTCTGGGCGAGAACGTCGGTGGCGACCTGGCTGAATTTGGCGGGCACGTCGATGTCGGCGAGCCGGAAGACGATCGAGCCGTCCGGATTCTTGATCTCGCTGACCGCCTTGCGGAAGGCGATGTCCGCATAGGGAGATTGACCGGCTCTTGTGAAACGCCGCTCGATGCGCATGGTCCGAAAGTCCCTTCGAAGTCTATATGTAGCGTTCGCCTGCCGGCCGTCCAACCGGCATCATCGGCTCCGCTCGTTCCGCCGCATGGCCCAGGCCGTCATGGTCCGGGCCGCTCTTGCCGGGGGCTTCAACCCCGTTCGGAAAACAGGCTTCCTCGGAGCCCTTTCCTGCGAAGACGAACGGCGCCGGCCGAACCGTCTCCCTAACGCAGGCCGGAGCTTCTGGTTCCGGCCGACAACTTCATCTAGCGTCGAGCATCGCCCGTAAACACTAAATATAGGTTACCCACACGTTCTGCGCCACAATTTTCCGCTCGCGAAAAAGGAACTCGGACGCGAAAAATCCCGTGCGCGGCCCATCCGCCGCAAAGCGGTGAGGCACACCCGAAACTTGCGAAAATCAGTCACTGGAGAGCGGCGGGAGACCGCCGGACACGCCTCGAACGGAGACGCATGGCCGATATGAGACGACTCGCCGCGAGCCGTCAACGATTCGTTCGTGAAACCCTGATGACCCCCAACATGTTGTGTGTCGGCCATGTGGATAACGGGGAAGGACCGGTGCGGCGGCGGCGGCCTGCATGGCTGCCGCCGCCGGAGACCCGCCGCGTGTCGACAGGCGACATCGAGTGGCGCGACACCCGGATAAATGAGCGTGGCATCAGTCGCGAAGCTGTCGCGCCACCGGGCCGCTCTTCTCCAGTTGCAGGACGGCTTCGCATTCGGCGACGGATTCGGACAAAATGCGATCATTTTCGGCCAAATCGCGGGCTCGCGTCCGGCGCCCGCTTCCGCAATCCGCGACGATCGGGTTTGCTTCGCGGTACCCGTGATCGGCAACGGCGGAGCTTTGTCCGGCTCCGCACGAGGCGATGACGATACCGGGCGCAGGTCGGATGATGGTGAGCCGCCGCCGACCATCGGTTTGGCGGATCGGCACCAGAAGGAGGGCTATCCTATGGCCAAGGTCAGCTTTGCAAACCTCGACGAGCAATTCAGCTTCGTGCTGGAGCGTTACGCGGTCTACAACGGCGGCACGCTCGAAGTCGCCAGCATCCAGTTCTGGAGCTGGCTCACCGCCAACGGTCACGATGTGGATTTCGCGGGGCTCGACCTTGCCTTTGACGGAGGCGACGCGCCGACCGGCGGCACGCTCAAGCAACTGACCCTCGATCTCGACAATGACGGCTTTGCCACGGGCGAACTGCGGATCACCGACCTCTCCGTCAGCGCCAAGGATCTGGCGCCGCTGGTCAATGGCGGGCTGACCGACGAGCAGCAGGAAAACCTGTTCTGGCGCACAGTGCTGGCCGGGAACGACGAGATCGACTTCACGGGCTATGCCGGCAACGATCCGATCGACTTCTCGGCCGACGGCCGTGTCGTCGAAGCGAACCAGACCCTGTTCGGCGGCGACGACATCTTCATCGGTTCCGCGGGCAAAGACAACTCTCTGAGCGGCGACTATGTCACCGTGGAGGCCGGCGGTTCCGCCCATGGCGGCGACGACATCTTCGCGATGACGGTTGCGGGCAGCATCTACGGAGATTTCACCTTTGTCAGCGGCGTGGCATCCGGCGGCCACGACAGGATCACCGTCGAGGCGGGCAACACTTTCGGCGCGGCTTATGGGGATGCTTTCGGCGTGAATGCCGGCGGTGTGCTGGCCGGAGGCAATGACACGCTGATGCTGTCCGGTACGTCCCCCAGCCCGCATGCCGGCATAGGCGACGCCTATGTCGTCGACGGCCAACTGATCGGAGGCGACGACACCATCATCGGCAGCGATCAGGGCGAAGCACTGCTCGGCGATGCCAACGAGGTCAGGGCGACCGGCGTGCTGCGCGGTGGCAACGACGTCATCAGGGGCGGCGGCGGCGGCGATACGCTCCACGGTGACTGGATCACCGTGGTGGCGGGGGGCAAGGCGATCGGCGGCAACGACGACCTGTTCGGCGAAGCCGGCGACGATACGCTGTTCGGCAATGGCGGCAACGACCGGCTCGAAGGCGGCGCCGACAAGGACGATCATTTCGGCGGCGACGGAAACGACACTCTGGTGATATCCGCCGTCACCGACGTCGTCGTCGGCGAGACCTACGATGGCGGCGGAGGCAAGGACACGCTGCTCCTGAGCATCGCCGGCAGTTTCGGCCTCGGCCTCAACGCCGTGACGCTCAAGGACATCGAGGCGCTGACCTTCGCCGATCCCGGCGCGAACAAGACGGCCAGTGCGCTGCTGGCCGCCACCCAGATCGGTTCCGGGCTCGCTTCCGACGCCACCATCACCGGAAACGGCTTCGGCGACGTGACCAACACCTTGCAGATCCTCTTCGGCGCCGTGCATGCGGATATCGACCTGTCCAAACTGAAAATGGTGGATTTTGACCAGGCGAACGATTCTGTCGTCATCGCCGCAAACGCCAACAGCAACATCATCACCGGAACCAGCGTCCGCGATGAGATCATTGCCGGCGGCGGTGTCGACACGCTGAATGGTGGCGATGGCGACGATACGCTCGACGGCGGCGAAGACGACGACAAGATGAATGGCGGCACGGGCGACGACACCTATCTCGTCGACAGCAATGGCGACGTGATCGTCGAGGTCGCGGGCGAGGGCACGGGCGATCATGTGATGGCTTCCGCCTCGTTCGACCTGCTGGAGGACGTCGATGTCGAATTGCTGTCCACCACGGACGACAAGGGCACGAGCGCGATCAACCTCTACGGCAACACGCTGAAGCAGACGATCACCGGCAATGCCGGCGCCAACCTGATCTCGGACGGCGGCAAGGGTGCCGCCGACGTGCTCATGGGCCTGGGCGGCGACGACACCTACCGGGTCTACAACAGCGGCGACACGATCGTCGAAGGGGCCGCCGAGGGTGCCAACGACACGGTGCTGGTCAATGTCAGCTTCGACCTGCTGGAAGGCGTTTACATCGAGACTTTTGGCGCGCTGAACCAGAAATCGACGGCGTCGCTCAACCTCTATGGCAACACGCTGGCCCAGGAAATCACCGGCAATGCCGGCAAGAACATCATCTCGGACGGCGGCAAGGGCGCCGCCGACGTGCTCAAGGGCCTCGCCGGCGACGACACCTACCGCGTCTACAATTCGGGAACCGTCGTCGTCGAAAGCGCCGGCCAGGGTTTGAAGGACACGGTGCAGGCCGCGGTCAGCTACACGCTGAAGGCGGGCGTCGAGGTCGAGGTGCTGACCACCACCAGCGCTTCGGGCAAGTCCGCCATCTCGCTCTACGGCAACGAGTTCGGCCAGACGATCACCGGCAACAAGGGCGCCAATGCGCTGCGCGGCTATGACGGCGACGACACGATCAACGGCGGCGACGGCGCCGACAAGATCTCGGGCGGTCTCGGCAACGACACGCTGGCCGGCAATGCCGGCGCCGACACCTACTATTTCAGCTATGCGCTGGACGAGGCGACCAATGTCGACACGATCAAGGGCTTTTCGTCGATCGACCTGATCTCGCTGTCGGCGTCGATCTTCACGCAGGCGGGACCGGCCGGTGCACTGGCAGCCAGCGCCTTCCGGGCCAACACCACCGGCAAAGCCGGCGACGCCAGCGACCGCATCATCTGGGAAACCGATACCGGCAAGCTCTACTACGATCCCGACGGCACGGGCGCGGCCGCCGGCACGACCTTCGCGATCATCACCGGCAATACCGGTCCGATCAACGCCGGCGACTTCGTCATCGCATGACCTGTCGCGGCAGCCGTCATGAAGCCTCGATGAATCTCCGGAGGCCTTGGGGTCGAACCGCGCCGGGGAGAAGGTGACGGCCCGCCCTCGCCGGGGCCGCGCACATCCCAAGCCTATCGCATCTGGCCCGGACCTGCCTCGGCCGGGCCGAAGCGGGCGCGGTAGAGCGCCGGGGTGACGCCGCAGGCGGAGAGGAAGGCGCGGCGCATCTTGGTCGGCGTGCCGTAGCCGCAGCGTGCCGCGATCGCCTGCAGCGATTGCGAACTGCCTTCGAGCAGCCGGCACGCCGCCTCGATCCGCATGCCCGCGACGAAGGCCTTCGGCGTCGTTCCGGTCTCCCGGGCGAAAAGCCGTGCGAAGTTGCGGGGACTCATGCCGGCCTGCCGCGCCAGCTCCGGTACGGAAAGATCGCCGTCCAGATTGTCCAGGCACCAGGCCTGCGCCTTCTGGATGCCCGGAACGTCGGAGAACTGGGCGCGTAGCTGGGTGCTGAACTGCGCCTGCCCGCCGGAGCGCTTCAGATAGAGAACCAGGAACCGGGCGGCCATCAGCGCCAGGTCGCGGCCATGGTCCTCCTCGACCAGCGCGAGCGCCAGATCGATGCCCGAGGTGATGCCGGCCGAGGTGTAGAGATTGCCGTCGCGAATATAGATGGCGGCGGCATCGATCTTCGCCGTCGGCACGAGCTGGGCCAGTTGGCCGGCGAAGGCCCAGTGGGTGGTGACGCACTTGCCGTCGATCAGCCCGGCCGCGCCGAGCGCGAATGCGCCGGTGCAGATGGAGCCGAAGCGGCGTGCCTGGGGCGCGGCCTTGCGGAGCCACCTGCCGATCGGCTCCGTGGCGCCGGCGGAAGCCCCGCCGCCGCCGGAGACCAGCAGCGTGTCGACAGGCGGCGCCAGATCGTCCATGGCCAGGTCGGGCAGGAAGGTGATGCCGACCGGCGTGCGCACCGGATCGGCCGTCGGCGCGACGGTCACGATATCGTACAGCGTCTCGCCGCTGAGAAAGTTGCAGACGCCGAACACTTCCAGCGGGCCGGCGACGTCGAGCGGCGCGACGCCGGGATAGATGAGCATGACGACACGGCGCGGCGGAGCTTCGGCTGGCCGCCGCGATCCCGTACCAGCGCTACCGATCTGCATCATACCCCCATACGAAGCGATCAATTTCGGACAAAGGCCGGCCGTTTCCGGCCAAAATGCAGGCTAGCGTCGGGCCGGGGCTTCCGCAATCACCGCGACCGGATTTACCTAACGTTAGCTATGGCCGGATCGGCCGGGCCGCGCGCAGCATGAACCCGGCCATCCGCCAAACTCATCCGGTCTGGCGTGTCCATGCCGGACCTTCGATCAAGGCATAGTCCAAATCCGTTCCCTGGAGAACGCGCATGCCCGATACACCGGTAACCTGGCTCGACGATTTCGTCGCCAACCTCGAGACGACCGGCGTGCAGAACGACCCGTCGATCACGGTGCTCGCCAGCGGCCACTTCCTGGTCGTCTGGACCGACTTCGATAACACTGGCGTCGGCGCGCCGGCGGGCACCGACATCGTCGGGCGCGTGTTCGACAGTCTTGGCGTGCCGGTGACGGACGACATCCGCCTGAACACGGCGACCCTTGCCGACCAGTTCAACGTCGAAGTGACAGCACTTCCGGGTGGCGGCTTCACCATCGTCTATGACCGGGCCAACGTGTTCAACGACCTGATCCTGGACACATATGATTACGAGCCCGGCGTGGGCGTGTCATATGTCGGCGGTGGCGACCTGTACTCCGCTGCCGGCTCCGACAACCCGATCCATCCGGTCATCGCCGCGAATTCCGACACCGATGCGCTGGCCGCCTACCACATGATTTTCGCGGACGGCACGGAGCAGATCTTTCTCCGCCCCTATAACCCTTCCACCAATACATTCGGAGCTGCTGACGACGTCTTTTTCGGCGCGTCCGGCGCCGGCGAGGACCTCGAGGGGCCGGAAATCGTGGCGCTGGGCGAAGGCAGGTACGCGCTGGCGGTCATCAACCGCAACGCCGGGACGGACGTCGTCAACCTGCTGATCCGCGAGGCAAACGGCGCCGTCGCAATCCACACGATCGATAGCGGCTTCGAGTCCACCGACGTCGCGCTCGCGGCTTTGACGACCGGGCAGATCGTTGTCGCCTACAGCGATGCAAAAGGCAGCGGCGACATCGTGTACGCCGTCGTCAACAATAACGGCTCGATATACGGACCTCTTGTCATTACCCCGAACGCGCAGGTCGATCCCGCCGTGGTCGGTCTTGCCGACGGCTCCTTCATCGTCGCCTGGCTCGACGCCACAACCGGCGAGATCCGAGGCGCCCACCGTTACATGGATGACAACGGGCCCTTCGCAATCGAACTGGATTTCATCATCGACGACACCGGCGGCGCCGGCATCAGCGGGATCAAGCTCACCGCCTTCGCGGACGGGCGCTTCGCCGTCACCTGGGAGGCTGGCGGCGACATCCGCACCAAGATCATGGACACGCGCGACGTCGTAAACGGCTCTCCGGTCTACACCCCGGACCGTCAGCAGATCGGCACGATCGGCGACGATGTCTTCACCGCCGATCTCGATGCGGACCAGGTGTTCGGCCACGACGGCCACGACACGATCACCGAGAACGGCTTTCCCAAGCAGTATTTTGGCGGCAAGGGCGACGACACGCTCCTCGTCAACTCGGCCATCGACACCGACCTGCATGACGGCGGAGACGGCACGGACACGATCGACTGGTCCGGCAGCAGCGCCGCCGGAGGCACGTTCAACCTCGCGGCGGGAACCGCGACGGCGGGCGGCTTCACCGAGAAAATGACCGGCTTCGAGAATTTGAACGGCACCAACAACGGCGACATCATTGTCGGCGGCATCGGCGTCAACATTCTCAACGGCAATGCCGGCGACGACACGATCCGCGGCGAGGGCGACGTCGACACCGTCAATGGCGGCGCCGGCAACGACACCATCATCGTCAGCGGCAGCGATTTCGCCGATAATGTCGACGGCGGCACCGACACCGACCTCTACCAGTTCGACTTCAACGATCTGCAGGTGGCGATCGACCTCGAGGCGCAGACGCTCAATGTAGTGTTGCCCGGCTTCGGCCTGTGGGGCTCGCCGGTCACGGTCGCAAATGTCGAGAACGTCACCGGCGGCGCGCTCGGCGACACCATCCTTGGCGACGGATTCGCCAACGTGCTCAAGGGGCGCGGCGGCGCCGACACGCTGAAGGGGGGCGGTGGAGGGGACACGCTGGACGGCGGCGAGGGTGCCGACGAGATGACCGGCGGGTTGGACGACGACACCTATTTCGTCGATACCAACGGCGACGTGGTCGTCGAGGGCGCCACCGAGGGCACGGCCGACCATGTGAAGGCCTCGGTTTCCTACAACCTGCTGGACGGCGTCCATGTCGAGTTCCTGTCGACCACCGACGAGTTCGCCACGACCAAGATCGATCTCACCGGCAACGAGTTCAGCCAGTTCGTCGTCGGCAATCACGGCGAGAACACACTCGACGGCCGGGGTGGCGGCGACATTTTGCTCGGCAATGGCGGTGACGACACCTACATCGTCAATTCCTCCAATGACGTGATCCAGGAGACGGATGCCGGGGGCGCCAACGATCAGGTGCTGGCCAAGGTGTCGTTCGATCTGCTGGAAGGAGTCCATATCGAGACCTTCAGCGCCTTCGACGCGGGGTCGGCCGACGCCATCAACCTCTACGGCAACACGCTGGCGCAGACGATCACCGGCAATGCCGGCGCCAACCTGATCTCCGACGGCGGCAAGGGCGGCCCCGACGTGCTGAAGGGGCTGGGCGGCGACGACACCTACCGCGTCTACAATTCCGGCGACACGATCGTCGAAGGCGTCGACGAAGGGGCCAACGACACGGTGTTGGCGAATGTCAGCTTCGACCTGCTCGAAGGCGTGCACATCGAGACCTTCGGCGCGCTGAACCAGAAATCGACGGCGGCCATCAACCTCTCCGGCAACGCGCTGGCGCAGCAGATCACCGGCAATGCCGGCAAGAACATCATCTCCGACGGCGGCAAGGGGGCGGCCGACGTGCTCAAGGGCCTCGCCGGCGACGACACTTACCGCGTCTACAATTCGGGAACCGTCGTCGTCGAAGGCGCCGCCGAGGGTGCCAGCGACACGGTGCTGGCCAATGTCAGCTTCGACCTGCTGGAAGGCGTGCACATCGAAACCTTCGGCGCGCTGAACCAGAAATCGACGGCAGCCATCAATCTCTACGGCAACACGCTGAAGCAGACCATCACCGGCAATGCCGGCGCCAACCTGATCTCGGACGGCGGCAAGGGCGCCGCCGACGTGCTGAAAGGCCTGGGCGGCGACGACACCTATCGCGTCTACAACAGCGGCGACACGATCGTCGAAGGCAAGAGCGAGGGCGCCAACGACACGGTGCTGGCCAATGTCAGCTTCGACCTGCTCGAAAACGTCTTCATCGAGACTTTTGGCGCGCTGAACCAGAAATCGACGGCAGCCATCAACCTCTACGGCAACCGGCTGGCCCAGGAAATCACCGGCAATGCCGGCAAGAACATCATCTCGGACGGCGGCAAGGGCGCCGCCGACGTGCTCAAGGGCCTTGGCGGCAACGACACCTACAAGATCTACAATACCGGCACCGTCGTCGTCGAAGGCGCCGGCCAGGGTTTGAAGGACACGGTGCAGGCCGCGGTCAGCTACACGCTGAAGGCGGGCGTCGAGGTCGAGGTGCTGACCACCACCAGCGCTTCGGGCAAGTCCGCCATCTCGCTCTACGGCAACGAGCTCGGCCAGACGATCACCGGCAACAAGGGCGCCAATGCGCTGCGCGGCTATGACGGCGACGACACGATCAACGGCGGCGACGGCGCCGACAAGATCTCGGGCGGTCTCGGCAACGACACGCTGGCCGGCAATGCCGGCGCCGACACCTACTATTTCAGCTACGCGCTGGACGAGGCGACCAATGTCGACACGATCAAGGGTTTTTCCTCGATCGACCTGATCTCGCTCAACGCGTCGATCTTCACGCAGGCGGGGCCGGCCGGTGCACTGGCAGCCAGCGCCTTCCGGGCCAACACCACCGGCAAAGCCGGCGACGCCAGCGACCGCATCATCTGGGAAACCGATACCGGCAAGCTCTACTACGATCCCGACGGCACGGGCGCGGCCGCCGGCACGACCTTCGCGATCATCACCGGCAATACCGGTCCGATCAACGCCGGCGACTTCGTCATCGCATGAGCCGTCACCGTAGCCAGGCTGCGCGGCTGGACCGCGAGCATTCCGGATCGGGGCGTTCCATCGTCTTGCCTGCGAGGGGAACCAGGGTCGAGTTGCGCCTGGAAAACCGTGACGGCCCGCCCCGGCCGGTGGCCGCGCCCATCCTCCACATGAGGGCCCGCCAAGATTGCGGGCGACGGTCGCCTCGCCATGATCTCCCCGCCGAGGCGGTTGCACCGTCTTCTTCGAAGAGCGCGAAGAACATCGCGGCCAACGTCAAATTAACACCATTGCCAGAAGCGGGCGCTTCTATAGAACATTGCTTCCGGCGGACGCAACTCAGGCCGGCGGGTACTTGCGGTCCAAGCAAGGCCGGCAGTTCCGGTGTGCGCGTCCTTTCGATCGACGGTGCTTTGGAGGGAAAGTAATGGCGATCAATGTCAAACTCGTCGATTCCGAAGGTTTCGAGTGGGATTTTCTCTCCGGACTTGATCCCGCCGCGTCGTTCGGGAAAGGGCTCGGCGTCTTCGACGGTCAGAACGACGTGTTCGACAGCGGCCTGGTCGTCAGCGTCGGCGGCAACGGCGTCGATCCCCAGACCCATTCGCTCGACTTCGGCGGCCGGGAGATCAACACCATTCCCGTCATCGTGCAGGCCGGTATCGCCGCGACGCGATCGATCCTCGTCTCGGATGCCTCGATCTCGCCCGTCGGTTTCGCCCGCTTCCTCGACAGCTTCACCAATACGAGCAAGACGGACCAGACCATCACCGTCACCATGTCCAGCAATTCCGGCGCGGACCAGGCGACCGCGATCCAGGCGTCGAGCAGCGGCGATACGCTGCTGACGGCCGCCGATGTCGGCTTCGTCGTCGACGACGCCAATACTACGGGTGCGGATACGTCGGTCGGCTTTGCCTATGGCGACGGCAACATGCTGCTGCCGTCGAGCGCGACGATCACGAACGGCGATCTTATCACCGTCCAGCACACTTTCACGCTGAAGGCGGGCGAGACCAAGAGCCTGCTCAGCTTCGCGGTGCAGAACAACACGGCGGCCTCCTCGATCGCCGATTACACCAAGTTCACGCGGTCGCTAAACGATATGCGCGCCGACAACTATCTCGCCGGCCTCAGCGAGAAGGAGATCAGCCAGATCCAGAACTACGCGTATATCGGCGGCCCGTTCGGCACCGGGCCGCTCGGCCTGACTCACCTGACCGACGGCGAGGGCAACCGCTGGGGCGTCAACAACAACCGCATGGGCGTGCAGACGCTGGACAGCGACGTGCTGCGGGATCTCAACCCGGGCGCGGTGCTGCTCCAGAACCTCATGACCAACGGGACGATGACGATCGCCGAGGACGGGCAGGAGGCGACCTACACCGGCAGCTTCCTATTGCGAGACGGCGCCTATTCGGTGATGGCCTCTCCGGAGGAGGGCTTCATCCGGGTGATGCTGCGCATCGACTACAGAAACCCGTTCGAGAGCGGAAGCTTCGGGGGCGTCTACGGCCTCCAGGCTCTCCTGGCCAGCGCGCAGACCCTGGTCGCCGACCGCAACGTCGACGGCAGCGAGGGCAACGGCGTGCTGGGCCTCGGCGACGGCGGCGTCGTCATCGACGACAGCGTCTCCGGCAGCGGCGGCACGCGCCCGGCGCTCACCCTCGTATTCGGCGACACCTCGAAGATCGACGCCCAGGCCGACAACGACACCGAGGAGCAGGTCTCGCTCACCGGCAATACATTCTCCGCGACGGACGGCCCACAGATGCTTCCGAATCCCGGAGACACGTTCGGCCTGCTCTATTTCGTCGCCGTGAACGACAACGGCCTCGACGCGATCGCCGACCTCGATCGGCTGATCCGGCCGGACTACAAGGCGCTGGCCGGCCTTTCCGCCTTCGAGGTTTCCAAGATCAGGAACTTCAACCTGACGGAGTCCGACCGCCTGCTGACCACGGACGGCAATGGCGACGACAACACGCTCCAGGGCGACTACTGGGGCGACCTGATGAACGGCGGCGACGGCGACGACACGCTGTCCGGCCTCGGTTCCGACGACGTGCTCAACGGCAACGACGGCAACGACATCCTGCTCGGCGGCATCAGCAACGACCGCCTGTTCGGCGGCTTCGGCAACGACCGTCTCGACGGCGGCACAGGCGACGATCTGATGCAGGGCGACCAGGGCGACGACACCTTCATCGTCGACAGCGCCGGAGACAGGATCATCGACGCGCCCGGCCAGGGCACGCTCGACTGGGTCAAGACATCCGTCAGCTACGATCTGCGAAACGCCAAGGGCGGCGGCGATCCGCTCGAGATCGAAAAGCTCAGCACCAGCAACGACAAGGGCACCAGCAACATCAACCTGACAGGCAATGAATTCGCGCAGACGATCATCGGCAATGACGGCAAGAACACGATCGACGGCCGGGGCGGCGGAGACCGGCTGGAGGGCCGCGGCGGCGACGACACTTATTTCGTCCACGACGCGAATGACGTGGTGATCGAGGCGGTCGGCGGGGACGACGACGTCGTCGCCGTGGCCGTGGGCGCCAGCATAACCGCCTACGCGCTCGCCGCCGGCCAGGAGATCGAGCTGCTGCAGGTGCACGCGTTCGGCGAAAACATCGCCATGGACCTTACCGGCAACGAGTTCAGCCAGAGGCTCTACGGCAGCGAGGGAAAGAACGTGCTCGACGGCGGCGGCGGCGGCGACGTTCTGGAAGGCAATGGCGGCGACGACACCTACATCGTCAATTCCATCAATGACGTGATCGTGGAAACGAGTACCGGGGGCGCCAACGACACGGTGCTGACCAAGGTCACCTTCGATCTCCTGGAAGGCGTCTACATCGAGACCTTCAGCGCCTTCGACGCGAAGTCGATCGGCGCCATCAACCTCTACGGCAACACGCTGGCGCAGCAGATCACCGGCAATGCAGGCGCCAACATCATCTCCGACGGCGGCAAGGGCGCCGCCGACGTGCTCAAGGGTCTGGGCGGCGACGACACCTACCGTGTCTACAACAGCGGCGACACGATCGTCGAAGGCGTCGACGAAGGGGCCAACGATACGGTGCTGACCAATGTCAGCTTCGACCTGCTCGAAGGCGTTTACATCGAGACTTTTGGCGCGCTGAACCAGAAATCGACGGCGTCGCTCAACCTCTATGGCAACACGCTGGCCCAGGAAATCACCGGCAATGCCGGCAAGAACATCATCTCGGACGGCGGCAAGGGCGCCGCCGACGTGCTCAAGGGTCTCGCCGGCAACGACACCTACCGCGTCTACAATGCGGGCACCGTCGTCGTCGAAGGCGCCGGCCAGGGTTTGAAGGACACGGTGCAGGCCGCGGTCAGCTACACGCTGAAGGCGGGCGTCGAGGTCGAGGTGCTGACCACCACCAGCGCTTCGGGCAAGGGCGCGCTCTCGCTCTACGGCAACGAGTTCGGCCAGACGATCACCGGCAACAAGGGCGCCAATGCGCTGCGCGGCTATGACGGCGACGACACGATCAACGGCGGCGACGGCGCCGACAAGATCTCGGGCGGTCTCGGCAACGACACGCTGGCCGGCAATGCCGGGGCGGACACCTATTATTTCAGCTACGCGCTGGACGAGATGACCAATGTCGACACGATCAAGGGCTTTTCCGGCATCGACCTGATCAGCCTGTCATCTTCGATCTTCAGCAAGGCCGGGCCGGCCGGCAACCTGGCGGCGTCGGCCTTCGTCGCCAATGTCGACGGCAAGGCGGCCGACGCCTCGGACCGCATCATCTACGAGACCGACACCGGCATCCTGCGCTACGACCCGGACGGCACCGGCGCGGCTGCGGCGATCACCTTCGCGATCATGGACGGGTTGCCGTCGATGAATGCCGGGGACTTCGTCATCGCCTGATTTTCGTTCAGGCGGTGCGGCCGCGCGGATTGCGTCCGAAGTTCGCGATGAGTTCGGAGAGATCGGGTTCCCGGACCAGCTTCGCCGCCTCGGCCGCCGAGAACCAGGCGCGGCGGCGCTTCTTGCGCTCCGGCCATTTGTCGCGGACCACGTCGATTTCCAGGGCGAAGACGTGGACCTGGCAGCGCTTCTCGGCCCCCGAGGAGAGCTGCTTGAAGTAAAGGTAGCGGCCGATCTCGCCCGCCGACACGGCGCCCGAAACGCCCGCTTCCTCGTTGGCCTCGCGCGCCGCGGCGGCGCCGAGCGCCTCATTGCCCTCCGGCCAACCCTTCGGGATGACCCAGCGGCCGGTATCGCGGCTGGTGATCAGCATCACCTCGACGCCGCCGCCGCTGCGGCGCCACGGCAGGGCGGCGACCTGTATCCGGCACGCCTTGGCCCCGAGGAACCGCCGCAGGCGGTCCAGGACATGGTTGCGTGTCGTGTCACCGGTCAGGGTCACCGCCTGCGAGCCGCCTTGGAATCGTTTGCCGACTTACCAAATCTTAGGGTTAATCATGGGTAACGAAAGTTAAGATTTGTCAAATCTTCCGTGGCATCCGCGCCCCGGGGCGACCTGCGCGGCAGATGCGCAGCGTCAGCCGACGTGATCGTCGGCGATCGGCTTCTGGTAGGTGAAGCCCATGTCCCATGGGAAATAGATCCACGTATCCTGCGACACCTCGGTGACGAAGGTGTCGACCAGCGGACGGCCTTTCGGCTTGGCGTAGACGGTGGCGAAATGCGCCTTCGGCATCATCTTGCGCACGACGGCGGCGGTCTTTCCGGTATCCGTCAGGTCGTCGACGATCAGCACGCCGACGCCGTCGTCGGCGAGCAGGCCGGGGGTGATCTCCTTGAGGACGGCGAGTTCCCCCTGCGAGGCGTAGTCATGATAGGAGGCGACCGAGACGGTCTCGATCACCCGGATTCCGAGTTCGCGGGAAATGATGGCGGCAGGCACCAGGCCGCCGCGCGTGATGCAGACGATCGCCCGCCACTGCACGCCCGAGCCCGACAGTCTCCAGGCCAGCGCCCGGGCGTCGCGGTGGAACTGGTCCCAGGAGACCGGGAAGGCTTTTTCGGGAAGGGACATGGGCGCGCATCCGCTGTCGGCGACAATCGATGCGTCTCCGATTAGCGGCGAGTCGGCTGACTTGGCAAGGGCCGGTCGGCCGGCTTCGGCGGCAAAGGCCGGCAGGCATCGTCGGGATCGTCTCCGATCGCCGACGCAGGCGCTCCGAGGCTCCAGCGCAACAGTCCCGGCAGCAGGTCGAGCGTTGCCAGCCCGTTCATCGACTGGGGGGTGACCCGCTTCAAGACCACCGTTCCAAAGCCGCCCCGACGTTCCGCGTCCGCCTCGGCCACCTCCGCCACCGGCGTCTTCTCTTCCCAGACCATCCGGAACATGCCGTCCTCGATCGACCAGGTCACCGAAAGCGAACCGGACTCGCCGGTCAGGGCACCGTATTTGGCGGCATTGGTCGCCAGTTCGTGCAATGCCATGCCGAGATGCTGGACCGCATTCGGCTTCAGCGTCACGATCGGCCCGCGGATCGTGATGCGGTCGTCGTGTCCGAACGGCGCCAGATGCTCGGCGATCAGCACCGAGAGGTCGGCTCCGGTCCAGTCGGAGTTCACCAGCAGGTCATGGGTCCGCGACAGCGCCATGATGCGGTCGCGCACCCGCGCCTCCACCTCGCGCGGATCGATCGTCCGCTTGACGGTCTCGCGGACCATCGACAGGATCACCGCGAACTGGTTCTTCACGCGGTGATTGACCTCCCGCATCAGCAGCCGGATGCGGCGCTCGTTGGCCTTCGTTTCACTGATGTCCCGCGCGATCTTGGAGGCCCCGACGATCGTGCCGTCCGGATCGCGGATCGGCGAAACGGTGAGCGACACCGGGACGAGGCTGCCGTCCTTGCGGCGCCGTGTCGTCTCGAAGGTGGCGACCCGCTCGCCGGCCCGGATGCGGCGGATGATCTCCTCTTCCTCCACCTGGAGGCCGTCGGGGATGAGCATGAGGATCGACCGTCCGACCGCCTCCTCGGCGGCGTAGCCGAAAAGCCGTTCGGCGGCGCCGTTCCAGGTGCGGATGATGCTGTTCAGGTCCTTGCTGATGATGGCGTCGAACGAGGAATCGACGATCGCCGCCAGCCTGGCGTTCGTCAGATCCTCGACGCTGTGATCGCTAGACGACATGATTCAGTCCGGGGGCGCGGCCATGGGGCGCAAAACCCCTTGCGTGACGATGCGCGTCGGTGCCGCCCGACCTTTCTGTTTTCGGAATGTGCGAAATGCGTTCCCCCTGGGATGGTGGTGCGACGCGGGCCGTTCAGCGAGACACGAAGGTTGCGATGGGCATGCTTTGAAGGACGCTGCGCGTCACGCCGCCGAACAGCAGCTCGCGCAGCCAGGAATGGCTGTAGGCGCCGAGAACGACGAGGTCTGCTCCGGTCTCGGCGACCCGGCCCTGGACGATCTCGTCGACTGAACTGCCACCGGATTGCGAGGTCGTCACCGTGACGCTTGCGCCGTGGCGCGACAGCGCTCCGGCGAGCGCGGCGGCGCTTTCGGTGCTTCCCGGGTGAGCTTCGGGGTCGACCGTCAGGATCTCGACGGTCTCGGCCGCCTCGATCAGGGGCAGGGCGTCGAACGCGGCGCGGGCGGCCTCCCGGCTGCCGTTCCAGGAGACCAGCACGCGGGCAAACGTTCCGACCAGGGCACCGTCATGCGGCACCACCAGGACCGGGCGGCCCGATTCGTAGATCGCCGAGTCGAGATTTGCGCCATCGCCCGACGGCGAGTGGGGATCGCGCTGCGCCACCACCACGAGGTCGGCGCACCGTGCGAGCGACAGAGCTCCATAGGCGCTGTCGCCGGTCATGTTGCTGTGCGACTGCCACTCATGGCTTTGATCGGAACCCATGCGCGCGGCAAAGGCACCGGCGACCGCGGCGGTGCGCTGCGCGGCCGCTTCCGTCGCCGCCTGAATGACGCCGACATCGGGAAAGCCTATCCCGCTGCTGTAGTCGACCGGCAGCGGCTCGGCATGAATGCCGACGATGTGGGCCTGCCAGGCTGCCGCGACGGGAAGAAGGAAGTCGAGGACGCGGTCCGTCTCCTCGACGGTCTGAAGGATCACCGCGATCGTCTTGAACGTCATGTCCGGACCCGCCCCAACTCGGATTTTTGAGTACAATTCCTTGCTCGGAAGATGGTTCCGTGGCTCAGCCGGATTTCGACAGGCCGGCGACCATGGCTTCGACCGCGCTCCGCGCCACTTCGAGAGCTTCCGGCGACCGGGACCGCACCACCAGTTCCGTCCAGAACTTCCCGTCGCCATATTTCGGATAGGAGCCGATGATCGTCTCGGGATTGGCCTTCTGGATGTCGCCGAGCGGCCCGCCGATGACACCTTCGCCATGCGGACACTGGACGGTGGCCGACAGCAGTTTCGTGCCCGTGCGCAGCGTCGGGATCACATTGTCCAGCATCGCCTGGAAGATCGACGGCACGCCGGCCATCACATGGACGTTGCCGATGACGAACCCCGGTGCCACCGAGACGGGATTGTCGATGTGGACCGCGCCGCGCGGCATGCGCGCCATGCGCTTGCGGGCGTCGGTGAATTCCATCGCCCGCTTCGCATAATGCGCCCCGAGGAGCGCCAGCGCCGCCGCATCGTGTTCGCAGGGCACGCCGAACGCCTTGGCGATCGAGTCCGCCGTGATGTCGTCGTGGGTCGGGCCGATGCCGCCGCTGGTGAAGACATAGGTGTAGCGCGACCGCAGCGCGTTGACGGCCGCGGCGATCTCGTCCTCCTCGTCGGGCACGATGCGCACTTCCTTCAGGTCGATGCCCACCGCCGTGAGGATATCGGCCAGGTGGCCGATGTTGCGGTCCTTGGTCCGCCCGGAGAGGATCTCGTCGCCGATGACCATCATTGCAGCGGTAACGATCTCGGACATGGCGGTCTCCTGGGCGGGGCGCAAAGGCTTAGCGCGCACCTTGCCTGCCTGCAACACTCGCCGGATTGTGAACGATCTGTCAGCGAACGGGGCGCTTTTCCTGAACGACGGACGCGATATCTGTTGCGGCGAAGCGGACGTGCCGATCGCACCCGCGCAGAAACCTGAAGGAGATGAAGATGGCCAAGGTACTTGTGCTCTACTATTCGAGCTGGGGCCACATGGAGCAGATGGCGAAGGCCGCCGCCGAGGGCGCAAGGGAGGCCGGCGCCACGGTCACCATCAAGCGCGCTCCCGAACTCGTCCCGGAAGCCGTGGCAAAGGCGCAGTACTACAAGCTGGACCAGGAGGCAGAGATCGTCGATCCGTCCGAGCTCGGCGACTACGACGCGGTCATCCTCGGCATCTCGACGCGCTTCGGCGCGATGTCGGCCCAGATGAAGAACGTGCTCGACCAGACCGGCGGCCTGTGGGCCAAGGGCGCGCTGCTCAACAAGGTCGGCTCGGTGATGGCCTCGACAGCCACCCAGCACGGCGGCCAGGAACTGGCGCTGATCAACGCACAGGTGTTCATGCAGCATCACGGCATGATCATCGTGCCGCTGTCCTATGCCTATCAGGGCCAGTCGGGCAATGACGTGGTTCGCGGCGGCGCTCCCTACGGCATGACCACCACCTCCGACACCGACGGCTCGCGCCAGCCCTCGGCCCAGGAACTGGAAGGCGCAAAGTTCCAGGGCAAGCGCGTGGCGGAGATCGCGATCAAGCTGCACGGCTGACCGCGACGCCCAAGGAACCACGGTCGGGCGACCTCGGTGCGACCGGCCGGCGGCAGCATTCCGATTGCGTTGACCATGTGCCCGGCCCGTGTTGGCCGGGCCTGTTGCGTCGGCGGTGCCTCGGCTAGCATTGTCGGCATGCAGAATGGACATTTGCCGCCGTGATGGCAGAGACGCTTGCCGGGCTGGTGGCGGCCGCCTTCCTGATCGTCAGCTTCGTGACGGGCTATTTCGTGCTGGCGACGCGGCGCATCGCCGCCGAGGCCGAGCGGCGGATTCCCCTGGCCGGACGCCTCGTCGAGATCGGCGGCAACAGTCTGCATGTCGTCGAGGCAGGGCAGGGGCGTCCGATCCTGTTCCTGCACGGGCTCGGCGGGCAGCTTCATCATTTCCGCCACACCCTGTTCGACCGGCTGGCCGGCGATTTCCGCCTGATCGCCGTCGACAGGCCCGGCTCGGGATATTCGACGCGTGCCGCCGGCAGCTCGGGCCGGCTGACGGAGCAGGCAAAGATCCTTGCGGCGCTGATCGAAGAATTGGGCCTGGAGCGGCCGCTGATCGTCGGCCATTCCTTCGGCGGCGCCGTCGCCCTAGCGCTCGGCCTCGACAGTCCGCGCAAGGTTGCCGGGCTCGCCCTGATCTCGCCGCTGACCCACATGCGCGACAGCGTGCCGCCGGAATTCCGGCCACTCTACATACGATCCGCGTGGAAGCGGAGGATACTCGCCAACACAGTCGCCATCCCCACGGCGCTCAAATATGCTCCCCGGACGCTGGACTTCGTGTTCGGGCCGCAAGCCGCGCCGAAGGATTATGTCGTGGGCGGCGGCGGCCTGCTGGGCCTGCGGCCCAGCCACTACGAGGCGACCGTCATGGACCTGGTCGGCATCGAGGCGGACCTCGGCGCCATGCAGGCGCGCTACGCCGAACTCGACATGCCGGTGGGCGTGCTTTTCGGAACCGCGGACCGCGTGCTTCGCCCGGAGGAGCACGGCCAGCCGCTCGCCGGCACGGTCCGCGACTTCGAACTCGAATTGCTCGACGGCATCGGCCACATGCCGCAGTTCGTCGCGGCCGATGCGACGGAGGCGTTCATCCGGCGCATGGCGGCCAAAGCCTTCTTCGATGCCGGCCGCCCGCCCTTCTCCGACGAAGATGCCGGGTAGGACCTTTAGTAACCGCAGGAATTGCGCATCCAGCGCGCATGCGCCCAGCCGTCGATCCCGCCCATGGCGACGCGGTACCAGTTGCCGCGCCGGTCGAAGATCTCGACCGTATCGCCGTTGAAGAGCTGGCCCACCATGCGGGCGCTCGAGGAAGGCCGGGCCCGCACGGCCAGGAAGCCGGTCCCCTTGGCCAGGTTGTATCTGCCCGACAGGCCGTGGACGGTTCCCTCGCAGTACTGCGCCGCCGCGCTGCCGCTGCCAAGGCCGAATGCCAGCGCCGCGCCGGCGAATGCGATAAGTGCGGAACGTCTGTCCATGAAGATCCCCCCATCTGTGCCGTCGCGACAGTCGAAGCCGATTGTGTCGGCGTCACGGCGGACCGGTCACCCTGAGCAGCCCGGCCCACCGCCCTTTCGCACACTTCCGCCCGAAACCAGCGCATTGGCGACGAAGTCGAGCGCCGCCGGTTCCTTGGAAACGCCCCAGTGGTCGTATCTGCCGCCCTGTGGATGGCGTCGAGACCAGTCGACGCGCTCGATCGATCCGGTGAAGCGACTGCCGGCTTGCAGGCGGCGGGACAGGCTGAAGGCACCCGCCGAACCGTACATGTCGATGGCGCGCCGGACGTTGCAGGGTACCGGCGTGGGGTCGTAGGCCTCGAAGACGAGCAGGGTCTGCACGGCCACGCCTGCAGCGCGCAGCCGTTCCGCGAAGCGCGTCGCCGCGCCGCCGCCCATCGAGTAGCCGCCGACCGAGACGGGAATGCTCCTGTGGTCGGGCTGCGACATGAAATTGTCCGCCGCGGCCCGCCACTGCGACGGGTTGTAGACGTCGGCGCGCACCCCGGCATCGCGGATCCGCTGCGTCAGGGTGTACATGCCGCTGTGCGCCATCGTGTCGCCGGCAGGTGTCAGTCCGGCAAAAAGATAGACGACACCGCCTTTCGCAGCTTCCGGATTTGGGCGACCGCCCGGCTGCACGACCGTCGTGGTGCAGGCGGACAGCGCGAGGAGCAAAAGGGCGGTTGCGGCAGAAGGAAGGCGGTAAGGACGGACGGGCAAGGCGGGAGGCGCTCCTTTACAAGGGTCCCGGATACCGCCCCACCGGTGTCTCGACCTTGCTAACCTGCCGGCCGCCGATTTTGTTCCCTCCCGGTTGAACGACGTTGCGCCGCCGCTGGCCGGCGGTCCTGTGCGCTCGGCGCGTCGGGCCTTCGGCGCCGCGGGATCCAGCGGCGGGCAGGGTACCGGCCCGCGATGCGCCCTGCCGTGCCGCTGATGAAAAATGTCGGGCCGGAGATCGGCCGAAAAGTCGTGGTGATCGCCGTGGGCACAGTCCTCAAGCCTGTACCGCGCAGCCTTGCCGCTGCCTCAGGCGAAAGTGGTGGACGAGTTGCCCGGCGAGCAAAGCTGCGACAGTGGCCGCGCCGGGAAGTCTCCTCAATATAGATTCAGGGTCAAATACCAGATTGAGAATTTTTTAAGATTGCGGGTCGCGGGTTTTGGATAGTTTCGTTTGGCAATTCGATTGCATAGCTAAGTTGGGAGGACATGATGACTATTTTGAAAGTGCGGCTTGCCGCGCTCGCCTCTGCCGTTTGCCTTGGCGTAGCTGCCCTTGGTTCTGCCTACGCGGATGAAACAGCGCCGGCCCGTGCTTCGCGCTCCTATCTCTGGCACAATGGCCCTGTCGCGTTCACCGATACGAGCGCCTTCAAGAAGGAAGGCCCGTACACGATCGGCTTCTCGAACGCTTCGATCTCGAACATCTGGGCGGTCGGGTTCCTCCACGCGCTCGAACATTCGGCCGAGAAGCACAAGGACAAGATCAAGAAGCTGATCATCACCGACGCCAACGACAATCCGACCAAGCAGGTCTCCGACATTCAGGATCTGATCCAGCGCAATGTCGACCTTCTGATCATTCGGCCTTCGACCGAAGCGGTCGACGCCGCCGTCGTTCGCGCGATCAAGCAGGGTATCCCTGTCGTGCTCGCCGACCGCCGCACGGCAACCGACGACTACACCTCGTTCGTCACCGCCGACGACTGGGGGATGGGTCGTTCCATGGCTCTCTGGATGGTCGAGAAGCTCGGCGGCAAGGGCAATGTCGTGCTGCTCTCGGGCATTGCCGGCGCAAGCCCCGCTGAGCTCCGCGCCCAGGCCGCGATGGAAGTGTTCAACCAGTACCCGGACATCAAGGTGCTCGACCGCCAGTTCACCGACTGGAGCCCTGCCAAGGGTAAGACGGTCATGGCCGCCCTGATCCAGAAGTATGGCCAGGACATCGATGGCGTTTGGTCGGACGCCGGCCTGCAGGCATCCGGTGCGATGGAGGCCTATGTCGCGGCCGGCGTGAAGGACGGCGAGATCCCGCCGATGACCTGCCAGGATCTGAACTCCTGCTGGGTCAATGCCATCAAGCACAAGGTGCCGATGATGAGCATCGACAACCCGCCGGCTGGCGGCGGCGTGGCGATGGATGTGGCGATCAAGGTGCTCGAAGGTCTCCCCGTTCCGCACAACAATTTCATCGACTCCACGATCACCGTGACCAAGGGCGATGAGACGCCGTCCGTCAAGGCCGACATCCCGGCCGAGGACTATGCCAAGATGGACGCCCCCGGCGATCTGATCCTGTCGACCGGCATCCCCAACTACGATCCCAAGACGTTCACTGCGGACTACCCGCGCTGACGGCTTGCCAGGCCCGCCCGCGCATCGGTGCGCGGGCGGGCCTGCTGTCGACCGCCTTCCCGATTTCCATGTCCAAACTCTCAACTGTTTTCCGGATGTTCCAGTGATCCGCCTGTCGGCGATTTCGAAAAGCTTTCCCGGTGTGAAGGCGCTTCAGGACGTGTCCTTCGAGGCGCGCGCCGGCGAGGTTCATGCGTTGCTCGGTGAAAACGGCAGCGGCAAGTCCACGCTGACCAAGATCATCGGGGGCCTGTACCAGCCGGACGCCGGCAAGATCGAATATGACGGCGCGGTGGCGCGGTGGTCGCGGACCCGCGACGCAAGCGATGCCGGCATCCACGTGATCTACCAGGAGCACGTGATGTTCCAGGATCTCACGGTCGCCGAGAACGTGTTCATCTCGGAGCAGCCGCTCAATCGCTTCGGATTTGTCGACTATGCGCAGATGGAACGCCGCGCCGCCGAGGCGCTGAAGCAGCTCGGCACCGACATCGACGTCAGGCGCCTGGTGAAGACGCTGTCGGTCGCCGAGCAGCAGATGGTCGAGATCGCCAAGGCGCTGGTCGGCACGATCAAGGTGCTGATCCTGGATGAGCCGACGGCGGTGATTGCCGGCCGCGAAGTGGAGCTCCTGTTCGAACGCATCGCGATGTTGCGCTCGCGCGGCGTGGCGGTGATCTACATCTCGCACCGCCTCGAGGAGATTTTTCGCATTGCCGACCGGGTCACCGTTCTGAAGGACGGCAGGCTGGTCGGCACCTGCCCGATCGCCGAGGTGGACCGGGAGAAGCTGGTGTCGATGATGGTCGGGCGCAAGCTGTCCGACTATTTCCCGCCGAAGACGCCCGTCCGCCCGGACGCGCCGATCGTGCTGGAGGCCAAGGACGTCAACGTCGGATCCCGGGTTCGCAACGCCAGCTTCGCCTTGCGCGCCGGCGAAATCGTCGGCCTGTCCGGCATGGTGGGGTCGGGTCGAACGGAACTCGCCATGGCGGTCTTTGGCGGACTGCCGATGTCCGGCGGCCGCGTGACCATCGACGGTACCGCCTACGAACGGACGGCGCCGATGCAGTCGATCCGCAACGGTGTCGGCATGCTGACCGAGGACCGCAAGGCCGAAGGTCTGATGCTCAACATGAACATCGCCCAAAACATCAGCGCCGCCTCGCTTCAGGAGATCGCCTCGGGACTGTTCCTCGACAGCCGCCGCGAGCTGGATATCGCGGTCCGCGAGATGGACGCTTTCAAGGTCGCGGCGCCCGGCCCGATGACCAAGGTGCTCGGTCTCTCCGGCGGCAATCAGCAGAAGGTGCTGTTCGGTCGCTGGGTCCATGCCTGCAAGAAGGTGCTGCTGCTCGACGAGCCCACGCGTGGCGTCGATGTCGGCGCCAAGGCGGAGATTTATCGGCTGATCCGAACCTTGGCCGACCAGGGCTTGGCGATCCTCGTGATCAGCTCCGAACTGCCCGAGATCATCGGTCTGTCCAATCGCGTGCTGGTGATGCGGGACGGCGAAATCCGCGGCGAACTTCTCGGTGACGATATCGGCGAGGAGAACATCATGGCCTTGGCCACGCACCACTGAGGATCCGGGCCGGAATTATGAAGACCCTGTTTCAGAAAAACCCCGCAATCCTTGGCGTCCTTGGCCTGCTGCTGCTGCTGCTGGCGGTGGGCTTCATCTTCAACGAGGATTTCCGGTCAGTCCGCAACCTGCAGAATGTCTATGAGCAATCGGCGCCGCTGGCCTTCGTGTCGCTCGGCCAGACGGTCGTGATTCTGACGCGCGGCATCGATCTGTCGCTGGATGCCCAGATCGCGCTGCTTTCCTCTCTGGCCTCGGGCCTGATCGACAACCAGCCGGAGAGGGTGTTGCCGGTCGTGCTGGGGGCGCTGGTGCTCGGTACGTTCATCGGCGTGATCAACGGTGCGTTGATCGTGATCCTGAGGATCCACGCCTTGATCATAACGCTCGGCATGGCCGCCATATTGCAGGGCTGCGCGCTGCTCTACACGCTGAGCCCGGTCGGCGGCATTCCGATCGACTACGACTTCTTCGCCTATGGCCGGGTGGCGGGCATCCCGGTCGGTACGACTGTGGCGGTGCTGCTGTTCATCGTCGTCGGCCTGTTTCTCAAATATACGCGTCTCGGACGGCAGATCTTCGCGTTCGGCGGCGATCCCCATGCCGCGACCATGGTCGGCATCCGGACGACGCGCGTCACTCTTTTCACCTACGGATTGGCCGGCTTCCTGACGGCGGTCACGGCGATCTATCTCGTCAGTCGCCTCGGCGTCGGCAATCCGGTGGCCGATGGCGGCTTCAATCTCGGATCGATCACCGCCGTCGTCATCGGCGGCACCATGCTCACCGGGGGGCGCGGCAGTGTTCTCGGCACCCTGCTCGGGGTCTTCCTGGTCCAACTGCTGAACAATCTGCTGAACTTCATGGACGTCTCGACCTTCTACCAATGGATGATCCAGGGGGCGATCGTCGTGGTTGCCGTGTCTCTCTACATCGAACGCAAGCGGACGCCGCAATGACCTCGACATCCCCGGAGAGCAGTCGCTACAGCAACGCGGTAGATTTCGGAACGCTGCTCGAGCGCTATGGCCTCGCGGTGTTCTGCGGCGTCCTGGTGCTCGTCACGGCGTCGATCTCGCCGGCATTCCGCTCGCCGACCAACATCCAGAACGTGTTCACCAACGTCGCGCCGCTGGGCATCGTCGTGCTCGGCCAGGCGATGGTGATCATCGTTCGCGGCTTCGACCTGTCGATCGCCTCCATGATGGCGACCGCGGCGGTCATCGCGACGCAGTTCGATGGCTGGGGAGGCATGGCGCTGCCGGCGACGCTGGTGACGACCCTCGTCGTTTCGCTGATCGTCGGCTTTGCCAACGGCTTCCTGGTGACCAAGCGCAACATGTCGCCGTTTCTGGCGACGCTGGCGACGATGATCATGCTGCAGGGCGTGCGCTTCGCGTGGACGCGGGGAGCGCCGTCGGGGCGCATTCCGCCGGAGCTCCAGGTGCTCGGGACCGGACAGATCTACGGCATCCCGCTGAACCTCATCCTCCTGGCGATCCTGGCGCTGTTCGTGTGGACCGTGCTGACCAAGACCTCCTTCGGACGCAGCGTCTACATGATCGGCGGAAATCCGCGCGCCGCGGAACTCGTCGGCGTAAAGGTCGATCGCACCGTGATCGCCTGCTACATGGCCAGCGCGGTGCTCGCGGGCATCGGCGGCCTGGTGCTCGTCGGCTATGTCAGCGGCGTCGACAACTGGGTCGGTCGCGGCTACGAGCTCGACTCGGTGATCGCCGCGGTCATGGGCGGTGTGGCCCTGTCGGGCGGCCGCGGCAGTGTTCTGGGCGGGATCCTCGGTGCATTCCTGCTGACCGTGATCTTCAACATCGTCCTGCTGCTGGGCTTTCCGGTCCAGTTCCAGTTCGTGGTCAAAGGCATGATCATCATTTTGGCAATGGCGATCTACCGCTTCGGCGGCAGGTCCACGTGACCGAGTCTGCAATGGAACCCCACTCGGCGGGACACCTAATCGCGCGCTGATCTCAACAACTGGAAACTTGCCATGACGACCTTGCGTTCCGACCTGACCTTCGCCATGCCGTTCTCCAACGTGCTGCACCTGTCGTTTCCCGACAAGGTGAAGGCGACCAGGTTGGCCGGCTTCCAGCAGATGAGCATCCAGCCGCAGGAGGTGCTGAAGCTCGTCGCCGAGGGCGTCTCCATCGCCGACATGCGGGCGATGGCGGCCGACGGCGGCATCAAGATCGCGCGTCTCGACCCGCTGTGTCCCTGGGTGCCGGACTGGAAGCCGACCAATTTCGGCGCCGACTACGCAACGGCCCACGATGTCTCGCCACGCGTCTTCTTCGACCTGTGCGACCAGTTGGGCTGCCACTTCATGAGCCTCAACGCCACCTTCCCGGCGAGCCGCTACACGACCGAACAGATCACCGGCTTCTATGCCGAGATCTGCCGGCAGGCGGCCGAACACGGCGTGACCTGCGATCTCGAATGCATTCCGATGTGGGGCGTCGTCAGCCTCGAGCAGGGCTGGACGATCCTGCGCGACTCCGGCGCCAGCAACGGCGGCTTCGTCTTCGACTGCACCCATTTCACCCGAAGCAATCCGTCGCTGGAGACGCTTGCGGCTATTCCGGGCGAGTTGATCCACTGCGTCCAGGTGTGCGACGGCCATATTCCGATGCAGCCCGGCGTGACGCTGGAGGGCGAATGCTTCGAGCGGCTGTGGCCGGGCGACGGCGATTTCGCCATCCCGGACATCCTCGACACGCTCGACAGGACGGGCGGCCTGACCCAGATCGGACCGGAGGTCTTCTCGGCCAAGATGGCAGCGATGTCGGCGGAAGAGGTGGCCGAGCGCTCACGGGCTTCGCTCGAGCAGTATGGCGCGCTGACGCGGTGAGACGGCGGCGGGGGGCACCCGTTTCGGTGGAGCCGGCCGGCGGCTCCGCGGCACGCCGACCCGTGCAGCCGGCAGCGCCACCTCCGCCCGACGCGGCGGATGCGCATCCTCGCCGATAATGCATGTCGCCCGAAACCGGTTCCCACTTTCGGGCGACATGCATTAAGGCCCAGTCCGCATGCAATGAAGCCCGGTGGCCGAAGGCGCATCGATCCGATCGATGTGGACTTTTTATAGAACATCCGCAGATGGTTTGGGAAATATCTTGAGGTAATGGTGTAAGTGTGCCGCGCCGCGTCGGTCTGATCTGCAGACGAAAGCAAGAACAGCCGAGGATGCAGCCGGCGGCTCGGCAAGAAATGCGTTCTCAGTATCGAAGGAATATGCGAGGGTCGCCATTCGCCAGGGATGGGGACGGCGATGACCTCCATGAAATCCGCCTGCGGAAATAGACAATCGATCGTCGAGCCGTTCAGGCGCTTGTCCTGGAAGATCGGCCGGCGCCTATTGTTGAACATACTGGTATTGCGTTGGCCGGCTTTGCTGTTGTTCGCCGGCACTGCTCATGCCGACTTTCTGCCGCTGAAGCCATCCGAGCCGGTCGGGGCGCTGGCCGGCGAATTTGAAGTGGATGGGAACGGCAACGCCGTTCTCAAGATTCCGATCGAAGTGCCGCCCGGGACTGGCGGCTTTGCTCCGGACCTCACCGTTTCCTACAACAGCCAGCAGCAGAACGGCATAGTCGGCGTCGGCTGGACGGTCACGGGATTGCCGCAGATCGCCAGGTGCCCGCAGACCGCCGCGCAGGACGGCCCGCTCTTCGTTCCGGGCATCACCTACAACACCACCGACCGCTTCTGCATGTATGGCGAGCGCCTCATCGCGACGCGCGGCGCCTACGGCCAGCCCGGCACCGAGTACCATACCGAGCAGGAGAGCTGGACGAGGGTCACCTCGCTCGCCGCCGACGGCCGGCAGTGCGGGTCGGGTCCCTGCGCATTCCTGGCGATCACCAAGTCGGGGACCCGCATCGAGTTCGGCATGACCGCGGATTCTCGCATCGAGGTCGCCAACCCGCAGGACGGCACGGTTTCGGTGTGGGCGATGAACCGCATCACCGACCGCAACGGCAACTACCTGACCGCCTCCTACAGCGAGGACACCAAGAAGGGCCAGTTCCGGCCCGACGCGATCGCCTATACCGGCAACGCGTCGACGGGTTCCGGCGGGCCGCTCGCGCCGCTCCGCCATATCCGTTTCGACTACGGCACCAGCCGTGGCGATGCCACGGTTACCTTCGTGGACGGAGCGCGGTTCGAACTGTCCAACCTGCTGACCGGGATCCGTACCATGGTGCAGTCGGCGCCGCAGGCGAAGGAGGAGTTGGTCAAGCAGTACCGGTTCGCCTACCGGCAGAGCCCGGTTACCCGCCGTAGCCTGCTGTCGTCGATATCCGAATGCGACGGCAACACGCCTCAGGTGTGCCTCCCGCCCACCCGGTTTGGCTGGCAGGCGGGTGTCAACGGCTTTGCCAACGCACCGGGCACCAAGAGCACGGACAACGCCGTGCTGGGCAAGCGCACCCACAGCGTCGACGGCGACGGCAGCATGATCTGGTTCGAGGACATGGACGCCAACGGCCTGCCGGATCTCGTGTACCGGTCGTCCGGAACGTTCTACGTCATGCTCAAGCGCGGTTCCGTCTACGCGGGCGAGGTCGCGTGGGGCAAGCCGCCGAAGCCGGCCGGCAATGGCGGCACGCTGCAATGGTTCAGCGACGTCAATTCCGATGGGCTTCCCGACCTGCTCTATCAGGGCGACGGCAAGGACAAGGACCGGTATTTCGCGCTGCTCAATACGGGAACGGCGTTCAAGCCGGCCCAGGCCTGGGGCGGCAGACGCGGCCACGACGTCGGGAACGAGGGGGCGCTGCAGTGGGTCGAGGACATGAACGGCGACCAGTTGCCGGACCTCGTCTACCAGACCGCCGCTGGCGGCAGCGCCGATCTCTATGTGATGCTGAACCGTCTGGCGCCGTCGTCGGGTGGGCAGAGCGGCTTCCAGGCCGACAGCTTGTGGGCCAGGCGCACGCAGGCGGTCGCCGAGGGCGGCGCGAGCCAATGGTTCGTCGACGTGACCGGCGATGGTCTGACCGACTATCTCTACCATGCCGAGGGCGGCCAGAAACTCATCGCGATCGTCAATCGCGCCGAACGCATCAATGACGGCCGCGCCGTCGGCAAGGAGACCGCGTGGGGAACTCTGGGCGGCAGTCCCTATGCCGCCACCCATGCGCTCTGGGCGATCGACGTCAACCGCGACGGCATCACCGACCTGATCTACAGGGACAAGGACGCGCCCGACACCTATCACGTCCAGATCAATACCGGTCTCGTTTTCCAGGAATCCACCGGCTTCGCCAAGCGCAGCAAGGCGCTCGCTTCGGACGCGACACAGTGGTTCGGCGACATGAACGGCGACGGTCTCGTCGACTATTTCTACGAGGAGAGCAAGTCCAGGACATACTGGGCGATGCTGAGCAACGGAAAGACGCTGCCCGGCACGACCAAATGGGGCGCACGCACCAAAGAGGTGAAGGGCCCCGATCCCTCCTTGCTCGACATCAACGACGATTCGCTTCCCGACCTGGTCTACGGCAGCGCCAAGGGCGACTACCTCGCGATGCAGTCGGTGCCGGTCTTCCCCGACCTGATGACGTCGATCGCGGATGGCGGTGGCGCCGTGACGAGCATCGACTACGGCGGGACGAGCGAGCGCGCGGTCTATGTGCGCGGCAGCGGTGCGACCTATCCGCAGGTCGACATCGTGCCATCGAATCCGGTCGTGGCCTCGCATACGCTGACGAACGACCCGGCGATCAACAGCGGCGTCAACTACCGCTACCGCTACCAGTATTCCTATGCCGCCGCCCGGATCCAGGTCGACGGCCGCGGCTGGCTGGGCTTTCAACGCAGCACGCTGATCGACTCCCAGTCGATGATGCCCACCGACACCTACTATCATCAGGATTTCCCGTTTACCGGCGCCATCGACAGGATCGTCATGCGCGCCCAGAACGGCGGCACGCTGCAGGAGAATCGCGACACGCTCGAATGCCTGAGCGGCGGCCCGAACCCGTCGGGATGCGGGGTCGGATCGGGCGCCGGCTATTTTGCCGGGGTCTACCAGAGCTTCAAGACCCGCGACCGCCGCACCATTCACGGCGCCGACTACCAGCCGGCCTACACGCTCGGCAACGACTATCTCTACGACGATTACCAGAACCTCATCGCCAGGCGGGAACTGGCCGACGTCGCCGATCCCGCCGACGACGTTCTGCTCTGCCAGGCCTACGCCAACGACGCCGCCGGCTGGGTCATCGGCTACCTCGTCGCCGAGAAGACGGTGGCGCCCAATGGCGGCGATTCGCGCCAACTCTGCGCGGCCAGCCATATGCCGATGCCCGACCTCGCCGCCGCGACTCCGCCGGCGCCGGGGACGTGGAGTTGGAACCCGGCCACCGACCTGCGGGCCAGCTTCATCCTCTACGACGGGCGTGGAAACATCGCTTCGACCGGCCGGTACCTTGCGGAGGAAAGCCGGTGGCTGGTGGTCCGCGCAGTCTGGAGCGACTACGGCAACGTCGTATCGAGCACCGACGAAGTGGGCGCGCAGTCGCTCTTCTTCTTCGACGAGACCTATCAGACCTTCGCGGTTCAGCAGCAGTCGCCGGAGATTCTGGTAAGCCAGAACGGCGCGGCGATCAGCTACAGATTGCCGTCCTTCAGCGTGTACGATCCGCGCTTCGGCGTCGTCACCAAGTCGACCGATGCCAACGGCATCACCCTCGAGGCCACCTTCGACGGTTTCGGACGCCAGGTCGAGGGATTCGGGCCGTCGCCGACGGACCCCCGCCAGAGGCGGCTGCTGGGACTCTCCCGCAGCGTCGCCCGGAACGGCGCCCTCTATATCGAGACGAAGTCGCTGCGCGACTGGGACGTGGCTGACCCCGGCCAGTGGCCGTGGCAGCGCGTCTATGCGGACGGCATGGGCCGCAAATACGCCACCAAGATTTCGGGGCCGAGCGATCAGGTCGATCTCGAAAACGAAGAGCAGTTCGATGCGCGCGGGCGGCCGACGGCGAAATCGCTGCCGGCCTACACCGGTCAGACCAAGAATTACGTCGTCACGGCCTATGACGACTACAACCAGCCGATCAGCATCACCTATCCGGGCGGTGGCATCCAGAACTTTGCCTACGACATCGCCGGACGGACGATGACGGAATACAAGACCGACACCGACTCCGCCGGCCCGCGCGAACAGACAACGGTCTATTCCTACGATGCGCGCGGCAACACCGTGAAGATCGATCAGGCGAACGGAGGCCGCAAGCTCCAGGCCTACGACCTCCTCGGCCAACTCATGGAAAAGCGCGACGCGAGCAATTCGCGCACCGTCTACGCCTATGATTCGCTCGGCCGCATGATCCGCACGGAGGACGACTCCACCGGGACCATGCTGTACCGCTATGACGACGCCGACAGGCTGCTGTCGCGCACCGACGCCAATCTGAACCAGACCAGCTACAATTATGACGCGCTCGGACGCATCGTGCGGCGCTGGACCGGAACCACCTCGTCGACGAGCGTTTCGGAGATCTATGCCTATGACGGCTACGACATCAACGGCTTCCAGACGCCCTTTGCCAATGCAAAGGGCAACCTGACGCAGATCTACGTTGTCGCCACCGGCACGCGCTATGATCTCTCCAACGACGCCTACGGCAACCTGACCAATAGCACGGTCTGGTTCAACAACCGCATGTATCAGACGACGAGCGTCTATGACGCCGCCGGCGCGCTCACCGAACTCACCTTCCCGAACCAGATCTCGATACGCAACGAGTACGACAGGCAGGGCTATACGCATAAGGTTCGCATGAAGCGGCCGACGGATGCCGCGCCCGCCGACATCGCCACCTTCGATCGCTATACGGCGAGCGGCGACTATGTCGATGCGGTCTACGGCAATGGCAATCGCGCGACCTACGGCTACGAGATCCTGGGACGGATATCGACCGCCCGGATGAGCAACGCGCGCGGAGACATCCTGCTGTCCAACAGCTTCGACTGGGACACGTTCAACAAGCTCCACAGCATCACGGACGGATTGAATCCGCAGAACAGCCAGCGATTCACCTACAATGTCATGGGCTGGCTGCAGGCGGCGTCGGGCAGCTACGGCTCGGCGTCCTACGACTACAACCTGTCCGGGGATCTGAAATCCATCGGCGGCTGGACCCTCGATGCCGATCCGTCGAAACCGCACCGGCTTGTCGGCCGCAATCGGCCGGGCGTTCCGCAGAGGCTCGCCATCGGCTACGACGCCGCGGGAAATTCGACGTCGAAGCAGATCGTCGCGCCTGACGGCAGCGTCGCGACGCGCGGTTTTTCCTATGACAGCCTGGGCCAGTTGACGGCGGTGAGCCTCATCGACGCGTCCGGTCAGGTGAAGCCCGGCGAAAGCTACACCTACGACCCGTTCGGCAATCGCTTGAGCAAGACCGACAGCCGCGGCACGGCCGATCCGTCCGACGATGTCGCGTCGTTCTACATTTCGGGCGGGTTCGAGATCACGGTCTATCCCGACCCGCAGACCGGACAACGGATGGCGGTGACCACCGTCAGCATAGCCGGCCCGCGGGGCGTGCTTGCGACCGTCACCTCGGAGCCGGAGGTCTTTCAGGCCGCCGTCGACCCGGGTTCCGCGCCGGGCGGAGGCGGCCGTCGCTTCGCCGACGCCGGCACGGCGGGCATCGCCGCCGCGCAACTCGGCGCCGTCGGCACGCCGCTCGGCTGGCTGTGGCTGTCGGTGTTGCCGGTGCTGCTTGCGCTGTGCGGAGCGCGGCGGCCGCGCTGGCGCGGAATGGCGGCGCGGTTCGTCCATGTCGTCGTGGCGTTCTGCTACGTCACCGTCTATGTGCTCGGCCAGACGCTGCCCGCCTCGGCTGAGCTGACGCCGGCGCCCAACGGCCCCGGCGTGCCGACCCCGGGCCTGCTCTACCTGCACCAGGACCATGTCCTCAGCACCAATCTGGTGACCGACGAGGCCGGGCAGGTCACGGCACGCATCAACTATGCGCCATTCGGCGCCATCGACCCCGGTGCGAGCGGCGGCTTCGACAATTTCCGCCCGAAATTCAGCGGCAAGGAATGGGACGGCGGCAGCGCCCTCTATTATTTCGGATCGCGCTACTATGATCCCGAACTCGGGCGCTTCAACACGCCCGATCCCGCCGGCCAGTTCGACAGCCCCTATGTCTACGCCGACGACAATCCGGAAGTCTTCATCGACCCGGACGGCGAGTTCGCCATGGCGCTGGGCATCCTCACCGGCATGGTGGTCGCCGCCGTCATCGGCGCCTATGCGTCGACCGTGCTGGCGACGGGCGAATGGAACCCGGCCAAGTGGAACTGGAAGACGGGCGAAGTCTGGGAGGCGATCGGCATCGGTGCGCTGCTCGGCGCCGGTTTCGTCCTGTCCTTTGCCGTTCCGCAGGCGGGCGTCGCTCTCGACCTTGTCTTCCTAGCCTATGATTCCTACAAGTTCGCCCGGAATCCGACGCTCGAAAATGCCGCCTTCGTCGGCATGGACGTGGTTTCTCTCGGCCTCGCCTCGGCGGCAAGCCGTGCCGCGCGCGCCGGCCGGGCCGCCGGGGGCGCGGCCGAGGAACTGGCCGAAGCCGGGACGCATATCCATTCCGGCTGCAGCTTCCCGGCGGGCACGCTGATCGCGACCCCCGCCGGGCCCGAGCCGATCGAGACCGTGGCGCCCGGCGACACCGTCTACGGCTTCGACGAATCCCGCGGGGCATCCGGCGCCTACAAGGTCCTGAACACGTTCGGGCGGGTCGCCGCGGCGCTGACCGTCGTCACCCTGCTGGGCGGCGAGACGATCGCGGCGACGCCCGAGCACCCGTTCCTTGTCGAGGGCCGCGGCTGGGTCGAGGCTGGGGAGCTGGAGCCCGGCGTGAGGCTTGCGACGCGCGCTTCGACGCCGGCGGTGGTCGAAACGGTGCAGCAGCAGGCCGGCTCCCAGCACGTCTACAATTTCGAGGTGGAGGTCGCCCACAACTACTATGTCGGTACCACCGGCCTGCTGGTCCACAACGCGCCGCATTGCGAATACAGGTCGGCAAAGCTGGTCGCGACCAAGGGCAGCAAGACGACCGAAAAGATGCGGAAATATGTGAACAGTAAGTCGACCAAGGTTCCCTACAAGATTGAAATCGAACTGACCTATATCAGCGACGACAAGACGCAGAAGGTCCGATCGATGACCGTCGACAATCCGAAAAGCGGCGAATGGGACGCGGGCCATCTGCGAGGCTTCCAGAATGGTGGAAGTGGGAAGATAAAGATAAACATCGTTCCTCAGAACAAATATGTGAACAGATGGAAGGTGAAAGGAAGCAAGTATGTTCTTAGTGGATACAAGAAGGTCGACTACATAAGCTCAAAAAACAAGAAACCATACCGATCCTGGAGGGATTTCGAGGATAAGATTAATCGAAAGATTGCGAAATACGGGGATACATCGTCGCAATTTTACAATGGATCGGTTTCGCAGAAGGTGACTTTGTTCTATCACTAGAGCATCGTGCGCCGCTCGCGAGACGTGTCGAACCCGGAGGGTTCAAGGGGTCCGAAGGATCCCCGTTGGCCGGTCGGGCCGCCCGATCGGAGGCGTGAGCGAAGCGAACCGCCGTGAAATCTGGAAGATGGTGCGCCTCTCCGGAGAGGCGTCGAACCAGATATTCGCAGAACTGGCCGATTGGGAGCAAGTTCTAAAAGATACGTCGCTGGCGAAACCAACGCCGCCCTCACCGTGAGGAGGCGTCGCAATGACATATTCCGACGACACCCACGCGGCCGGCCCATCGCGAGACCGGCCTGAAGCCAAGCCATTTTCCATACGCCTGACGGACAAAGAGAAGCAGCGGCTGCTGGCTCGCGCCGGTCGCCTGCCGTTGGGAACCTACATTCGGGATCTCATTCTCAGGGGTGAAGCCCAGACGACGCGGCGCCGGTGGACGACACCCTTGAAGGGTCAGACGGCGCTGGCCGGAGTACTGGCAGCACTCGGCCAATCGCGTATCGCGAACAATCTCAATCAGCTCGCGAAGGCCGCGAACATGGGTGCTCTGCCGGTGACCGAGGAAACCGAGGCGGAGATTTCTGAGGCCTGCATCGCTGTCAGCGCCATGCGCCGGGATTTGATTGTCGCGCTCGGATTGAACGAGAGCGGGCGTGCGTGATTCTGAAAGGAAGCAAACGCGGCGGCGCTGCCGATCTCTCGCGCCATCTTCTTAAGGCTGAAAACGAGCACGTTGAGGTGCATGAGATACGGGGCTTCGTCGCCGACAATGTGCCGGATGCGTTCAAGGAAGCCCAGGCGATAAGCCTCGGCACGAAATGCCGCAAGTTTCTGTTCTCACTCGCGCTTAGTCCGCCGGAAACCGAAAGCGTCCCCGTCCGCATGTTCGAAGAGGCGATCGGCGCGATCGAAGAGAAACTCGGTCTGCAAGGACAGCCGCGCGTGGTCATCTTTCATGAAAAGGAGGGACGCCGTCATGCGCATTGCGTCTGGTCGCGCATCGATGCCCAGACCATGACGGCAATCGACCAGCCGCATTTCAAGCTGAAGCTTGGTGATATCTCGCGACAGCTCTATCTGGAACACGGCTGGAAGATGCCAGAAGGCCTCATAGATCCGGCCTTGCGCAATCCGCTCAATTTTGACCGCTATGAGTGGTTTCAGGCAAAGCGCACAGGAAACGATCCGCGCGCCATCAAGGCTGCTTTCCACCAGTGTTGGGCAGCGTCCGATTCCGGCAAAGCGTTCCGGCAAGCGCTGCAATCGCGCGGCTACTACCTCGCGCGCGGCGACCGTCGCGCCGTTGTCGCTGTCGACATGCACGGAGAGGTCTATGCAGTAGCGCGCTGGGTGGGCGTTAAATCGAAAGACATCGTCGATCGCGTTGCCGACATCGACAGCCTTCCTTCCGTTTCTGAGGTGAAGGCCGAAATCTCGCGCCTTGTGCGTGAAAAGCTCGCCGGCTTTCTCGGCTCTATCACCGACGAGTTCGCCAAGGCGGCAGGGGAGCTGGAAGCGCGGCGGATTGCGATGGTCGGTCGACACCGCACAGCAAGGTCAGACCTTCAATCGGCACAGGAGATCCGCTGGGCCGCTGAGGCTCGAATCCGGGCGGGGCGTTTTCGTAAGGGCCTTCCAGGACTTTGGGATCGCGTCATCGGAAAGCATGCGAAGCTGCGCCAGGAAAACGAAACTGAAGTCAAAGCCGCCGAGCTTCGCGACGCTGGGCAGAAGCAGGAGTTGATTGGCAGGCAGCTCAGAGAACGCCAGCTCCTCCAGCGGGAAATCAAATTCGCCCGACGCGCTCATCTGCATACGATCACGAGATTGCACAAGGACATCATGGCATTTCGGCGGGTGGATGATTCGATTGGCGTCGAAGTTGCCGATTTTGCAACGTCTTCAGAGGTGCGGCGCGGCCGGAATAGGCGCCATGTTTCGGGACCGTGAAGATTTGTCAGGCGGAAGGCGTTATGGTCGGCTTTGAAACCTCGATATGACGCGCGTCATATCGAGGTGAAACGCCCTACGGATTGCGACTGCGGAGGCGTCCCGCAAACAAAAAGCGTGGTCAGCGCGAGTGTCTTCGCCCCGACTTAATGAGATGTCCCTGCACGCTCTACATCAAGGTGGCGTAGACGTACTGCTACCGCCGGGATCTGATCGATTTCCAGGCGCTCGCGTACAGTAACAAGAGTCATCAAATCCCATGAAAGAAACCCATCGAATTTTGCGACATTCGGTTTGGACACCCCGGACATCAACGCATGCGTTGACGGAATGTCGCCTTCGGCAAATGCTTTCGCATAGCGGGCGACGCCGTCGACGTCACACTCTTGCAATTCGATCGCGAAGGCCAATGGTGTCGTCTTGAACTCTCGGCTCTGGAAAGCGAGAGCGAGCGTAGTGAGCTTCCTTGTTCCTACCCAGGGAAATGCGATGACGCCATCGCCATATGGAATAATTCGCCGCTGATGGAGTTCAAGTTCCCGGAAGACCTGCCGCGCGCTCGTGAGCAGTTCGCCGGCTACCAAGTCGATGTAGGGGTATGCATCCTCCGTGGACAATATCTCACGCATCTTGTTGACGATGTAGTCATGGACACTACCTCCGTTGCCACTGAATCGAGGAGGCTTTCCACCCTTGTTCGGCCGGACAGAGATCACCCTGGTTGCGTCATCGACCGTCAAAACGAGCCATCGACGCCCCGCGAAGATCAATGTCTCGCCATTCTTGATAGCTGAATCGAGGGGGTAATTCCCGAGAACGCGCGCCTCGTGCATAATCCTGTATTCCCGCTCTGTCGCGAATACAGGATAGAACTCGTGGGTCTCCGTGATTTTCTCGCCAGTCTCCCCGATCATAAGCAGGCCATCCGGTGATTGTTCGATAAGCTTGTTCTCTGATGACGCCATGCACCTCAGAAGGTCTGCGAAGAGCGTCTTGTCGACTGTCCTGAACGGACCGCGTTCACATAGAGTTCGATAGGCGGCCTGCGGCCTGATGCCAGATTTCTGGAGGATGAGAGCAAGAATTTGGTGGAGGAGCGTGGATAGGTGCAGGCCAGAGATATCAGGCGGCTCGCACCAGCCATCCTTGAGGCATTCGATCATGGCGATCGACTGGATTAGCCCGAGGTTGAGACGATCGAGGGGATGTTGGCCGCGGCCGGGACCTCTCTCAATCACGAAAAGCCGCATGATCGCCGGGTTGCCAGCGCGCCGACCCGATCTGCCGAGGCGTTGGCGAAGGGACGAGACGGCAAATCCGGGACCTATCTGGGCGACGCTTTCCACGTCGCCGATGTCGATTCCGAGTTCAAGTGTGGTCGTCGCGACGGCGGTTGTCGGCCTCGGATCATCTCTTAGCCGAATCTCGATGTCCTCGCGTTCCGCCCGCGACAAGCTACCGTGATGCGGAAAAAACTCGTTCGGACGATTGCCGTCTTCGCACATCGTACGCAGGCGGTCGGCGTAGAGTTCAACACTTGCGCGGGAGCCAGCAAAAAGAAGATTCCGTTTGCCTCGGAGAAATCGAAAAAGATCGTCTGCAACACGGTAAGGCACCCCGTGGCTCTCGGTACCTTCGGCGTCATTCTCAACCGGCTCGTCGGTATCCTTGGGCCTCTCCTCATTCGCGAGATAGCCTCTTATTTGAAGCTTGAGGCCGTTGCCTTCGTCGTTGCCGTTTACGAGGAAGACCGAATGGCCTTCACCCGGCCTCAACGCCTCGGCGGCGAGTCTCATATCGCCAAGCGTGGCCGATAGTCCGATGCGATCAATCCGCTCCCGCCCGCATTCAACCTCTATTCTGTTCAAGATCGATTGGAGTTGCATCCCGCGCTCCGTCCCGATGAACGCGTGAAGTTCGTCGATGACTACCGCCTCAAGCGCGGAGAACAGGAAGCGAATTTCTCTCCCGCGTCGGACGAGCAGTGCTTCGAGCGACTCCGGCGTGATCAGCACAATTCCACTGGGATTCTTCCGCGCCCGTGCCTTGGCGTCCGCCGACACGTCGCCATGCCATTTGTACAGGCCTATGTCGCAAGCGTCGCAAAGGCTTTCGAGTCGGCGGTGTTGATCGTTTATGAGCGCCTTGAGGGGGCTTACGTAAAGAATGGCAAAGCCGTCACGGTTTTGTTTCGCTACGACGCGCGTCAAAAGCGGCAGCATTGCCGCCTCGGTCTTGCCTGCGGCGGTACGAGCGGAAACAACGACGTCCCCTCCCGAAAGGATCGCGGGGACGGCCTTCTCCTGTACATCCCGCAGTTTTTGCCATTTTTTTTGCCATATCCAGCGCTGAACAGGCTGAGCGAGGCGGTCAAATGCGGAAGGTTGCGAGTTCATCGTCCGATTCTTCGGTTTCCGCATTCACGTCGTGGTCCTGCGCCCCCTGTCGATCCTCGACAACGTCGACTTGTTCCAGAAAATCCTTCCAGCTGACGCCGGGGTTTTGTTCGAGGACCGCCATCAGATCGACGAATGCCTTAACCGTGTTTCGCGGGGTCCTGAAGTAGGAATCTCCGATGGTGCTCGAGCAGTGCTCCATGAACGCGACCAGCGCTTCGTCGGGAACCAGGTGATTCTCCGCGCTACCGGCCGCGAATACGTCCCGCAGTCGTTCGAGGAGATGGTAAAGCTCCTCTGGCGTCAGGCTCGGCAGATTTAGGACTGGACCTGAATAATCCGCAATGCCGTTCACGGCGAACGTGTTTTCCGCAAGTCGGCTTTGAAGGGCTTGGTAGGAGTACAGACCGCGCCGGGTATCGAGGAGAAACTCCGGGGTGCCGCTCATAATAAAACCGATGCCCTCTGTCGTTCCTTGGAGGACATCGTTCAGGATGCGGAGAATCTGCTCGTAGTTTTGGTTGCGCGCCTGCGAACTCTGAAGCTTGTAGAGATTTACCAGTTCGTCGAGGCAGACGAGCAGGCCGCCAAAGCCCGCAACCCGCACAAAGCGTGCGAGCAGTCTGAGGCCGTCGTAAAACGAGGTGTCGTCGATGATCGTGCGGACGCCGAGGTCATGACGTGCCTCCGTCTTGGTGGTGTACTCGCCCCGTAACCAGCGAAGAGCGGAATCCTGAAGGTTTCCGTTGCCTTCCTCGTACCCGCGAGCATATGCGGCGATCACGGAAGCAAAGTCGTAGCCGCCGACCATTTCGCGAATATCGCCAAGGCCCTCCTTGACGGCATTTTCCACGGGAATGCCTTTGGATGCGGCGTTTTCCGTTGCCTTCTGAATATAGCTCTCAAGAATGTTTCGGAGGGCACCCCCGTCCGGAGCGGTTCGGGTCGAGAGGCTTCGAGCGAGTTCCGCGTATAGGGTGCGCGCCTGGCCATTCGATGCGTGGATGCGGCGGTCGGGCGAGAGGTCGGCCTGGCAGACAGCGAGCTTGCTTTGTAGGGCGATCTGTCGAACGAGGAATAGGAAGAAGGTTTTCCCTGCGCCATAGGCTCCGATCACGAACCTGATGCTGGCTCCACCGTCGCCGACCCGCCGGATGTCGCGGATCACGGCGTCGATCTCGCGCTGTCGTCCAACCTGGATGTGCTGCAGGCCAAGCCGCGGTACGACGCCAGCCCGCAGTGCGCTGATGATGGTGTCACGGTCACGCGGCCGTATGGCGGGTGGCTTTGTGGTCATGCTGGCTTGCCTTCCATACCGTCTGCTGAAATAGCCATTTCCAGCGAGGGGAGCAGGTGCAGGCAGATCTCGACCGGATCATCACCCTCGATGATGAGTTCGTTAAAGCGATCCATCGACCAGTCATTGATGGCCTCGCGGGCGGCGCCCGGCATCAAACCTGCGTCGCGGGCCAAATGGTCGAAATCCGCGGCGGCCCACGATGCCTGTAGGCGCAGCTCATTCAGGAGCGCGCCGTAGCGTTGCTCAAGGCCTTCAAAAGTTCCACTTTCAGGCGCATCTGTGTTCACCTCAACCAGGATCGGCTCGGAGGCGCCTGCATCGTCGTCGGCAAATATGTCGGCGAGCACGTTGGCGGTCACACTCGTTTCCGAGCGGATGCTGTGAAGCTTTGATTGGTCGATCCGGGTCGCGGGTTTGGCGGTGGGAATTCCTGTTGAGGTGCCGTTGGCAGACGAACCAGCCGTGCTAACCGGTGAACTCGTCCCGGAGTGCAGACGGTCGTAGAGAGCCTGATTGGCGAGACCCATCCGCTTGAAAATGAGCTCCAGCTTTCGGATTTCAGCGGCGTGGAGATTGCCATCAGCGGATGCCACCGAGATAAGCTCGTCAGCCACCGTCATTTTAGCCTCGGCGCTTACGTCTTTCAAACGCTTCGTCCAATCCTCAAGCCGATCGGGATAAACTTCGTTCAGTCGCAATTCGGCGCGCAGGCGGCTGCGCTCATTTGCATTCAACGAAGACTCGCGCTCGATGCGCTGGATCAATGTATCCCGCTCGCTGTCATCAAAATGGCCGTCCGCATGGCCAATGATGAGTCCGAGCATCACGGCAAGCTGAATAGAACGATAACGATCAGTTGGCTCGGCGGTCGTTTCGGCGGCGATTGCAAATATAAGCGCCGGGTCGCTGCCCGAGAGAGCTTTCGTGGCAAATGCTGGATCGAACGTCACACCGAATCCGAAAGCTGCCAAGAGTTGCGATACTTCGCGGAGCTTTGATTTGGTGGGAGGTATTCCGACATCGATTCCGGCAAGGTGGGCGACATTGCTCACCGTGGTAAGGGTCGCCCCGCGTGACATCTCTGCGAATTGATCGAGCGGGGAGCCTTCAAGCAAGCCCGCCTGCTGCGCGCGAAGTGCCTTTGGCAGTTTGGAGACGGCGATGAAGTTCGGCGTCAAGCCCGGCAGTCTGCCGAGCGCACGACTGTAATCGTCCAGCGCGTCGGAACAAGCCTCGAAGATGCGCCGAGCCATGCCTATGGGTTGGGAGTGATGTGCAATATCGGGGATCTTGCCGCCGAGGATTTCGATATCGACCTCGAAAGACCCGCTGCATGCCTTGTAGTGTTTCTGCAACGGCTTCGCTCTTGCGGCTTTGTAGCGGAAACCCGACGGATGCTCATTCAACAATTGCTGGGCAAAGAGCTGTCGCATGAGCTCGGGCGCACGTTTCGCGGGTGTACGCGCCCGCGTCTCTGGGTGCGTCATCGCAAATCGATAAAGCAAGTCCGGTTCCATTATCCGGTCGTCACGGACACAAATGCCCAAGGCTATCCTTATGGCCGTTGGGACCTCGTAGCCATTCGGCTCGATGCGAGCCAGGAAATGCGCCGACGGTTCGCCACTCCTGAGTTCGACGGCGGTCAGTAACTCCATCGAGTAGCGGTTGAATGAACTGTTGCCACCGTAAATCTCGAGGAGGCGACGAACCTCAGCTGTTACGACGGGGGCATCCGGCGCGTTCCGCTCAAGCATAAGGCGGCGTTCGAGGCCATAAAAATAGAGAAAAACATATCCGATGTAAGTGTTCGGATCGGACCGTTCTCCCGCCAGCCATTCCAGATAGCTTCGACGCGCCTCCGGACTGATCGATGAGTACGATGGCCAGTAACCCATCGTGCGGCCCTCACGATCTCCCCATTGTGCGACGTGGAGTCCGGGGTTGATGAGACAATTCTCGGCTTCGTGGCGACCTCCGTCCTTGCCAAGAGATTTGCCAACGTAGATCAGCCCTTGCGATATGGTGATGCCAGCAATGGTAGTCGGGGAATCTTTTTCCCTCCATCCTGTCGACGAGGAGGTGACGGCCAGAGTCCTTGTAGGGGTGTTGGGCTGCTGTCGCTGGGCTTCGTCATGCCGTCGCCGTGAAGCCTCGGCATTCTCAGTAACCCATTGCTTGACCGCCCCGTTGTGTCCCGCCAACGATATCGCCGGATTAACTTCCGCCGTCGGTTCCTTCCATCCGGTAGATGAGGGTGTAGAGGCCTGCCGCTCTGAGTGGATGTCAAAGTAACGTTTCTGCGCTTCGTCGTGCCGTTGCTTTGAAGCCTCGGCGTTGTCAGTGATCCATTGCTTGACCGCCGCGGCATGTGTTGACAAGGATGTCACCTGCTTGTCATCGCCCGCGGGGCTTCGTTCTTCTATTTCGGTGAGCGCGTCGTTGGGAGGTGCGTAAGGTCGGCTTGTGTTTCTCCCCGCGTTTTGTTTCACCCAATCCATGACCGCGGAATTGTGTGCCGCCAGGGATTCTGGGATTGACTGCACTGCCGGTCTTTGCATTTCCGTGGCTGTAAGGTCATCGACACGAGGTTCAGTTGGCTGGGCAAGAACCCGCGATACATCTGGTGGGATCGTCGCTGGAGCGGGGTCTACTGAACGAGGCGATAATACAGTTAGAGTATTTGATTTTCTCTTGCGAATAAAGAGGATTAACATCGCAAAAACGATCAAAGCGACGATATGGAGTGTAAATGGCTCACCTAACGTCTCTTCAGGGATTGACGATGAAACTTTCGCGCCGACTCCGACCTCCGGCGTCTTTGTCATCGCGTTCGGTGTGATCTCGGTGGTCGTCGAAATGCCGGCGATCGATTTCTCTGGCACCGCATCGATTTTCGAAGGGACTTCTCCCGTCTTCTCATCCGATGCGGTCTCGGCGGAAGGTGCTGGATTCACATGATGATCGATCGGTTTGTTCTCGATCTCATCACGCAACATATTCGGTTCGTCTTGAAGCTGTGGACTTTCCAAGAAAAGAGCGGCAATTGTGGCGTCGTCGGGCTTGCCGGTTGGCGCCAACCCATTGGCTTTTTGGAATTCGCGGAGGGCATTTGCAGACTTTTTTCCCCAAAGGCCGTCGATTGATCCAGGGCTGAACCCTTTGCTGCTCAAAGCCTGCTGAATGTCCCTAGGAGTTCGTTCGATAGCTTGCGCTGGCGCTCCTACCAAGCAGGCCAGGACAATCAACCTCAGGATCATCAGAGCATTGTGCAGCTTCAATTTCGCTCCTCCCCCGTGTGGGCCAATATACACGGAGAGCGCACGACGCAAAGGCGCTCATGCGGTCGTCGCTCCAATTGCACGAGAAGAGGAGAGAAAATTGCCCCCGATCGCGGGCGGGAACCCGGGTCGTGAGAGGTGGTCATTTCGCGGCCAGCTCTTACTGATAGGTGGGGATTGGAGGCTGGGCATGTTGGGGACTCAAGCAGGTCAGCATTCTTGCCCTTGCTCTCCCGGCCAGCCTCCTTCCGGCCTCGCTGCCGACTTGCAACAGCATGCCGTAGGATGGACTCACGTGCTGAGTTTTTACACGGCACCGTTGAGCAAAAGCACCTCACGGTGCTGCCCTTAGGCTGGGCTCGATGAGCCAGTTCGCGGCTTGGCTCGCCTTGGAAGCTGCCGTGAAGATGGCGCGCTTGTCGTCCTTCAAGACTTTCAGCCAGTTTGCGATGTACTGAGCGTGATCGGCGCGAGGTTCGAGCGTGATGGCAAGATTGCTGCAAAGGAAAGCTGCGCCGAGTTCGGCGATGAGTTCTTCGACAGCGTAGGCTTCGGTCCCGAAGCGGCCCGAGAGGTCGCGGTCGAGGCGGGTCTTGCTGCCAGACCAGTGGACGAGTTCGTGACAGAGAGTGCTGTAGAATCCTTCGGCGGGCGTGGTGGTTTCGGTGCCGGTGAAGCGACGGCGTTCCGGCATGCGGATCAGGTCGGCTGAGGGGATGTAGCAGGCGCGATCGCCGGTTTCCTCGATTGTCGCGCCCGTGGCCTTGGCGAACTGTTCGGCCCGCTCGATCCGATCGAAGGTGGGTGCGTCGGGTAAAGCTGCGACAGTCTCGGCCGCGAAGTTGTCGACCTGGGCGGCGTTGAAGACGTGGCTGGCGCGGGCCATCAGGCGTTCGCCGTGCTCGGTCTCCCCGGTTTCTTCGTTGGTCTGCTCGATATCGAGTTTCTTGTAGAAGACGACAAGCGAGGATTTCTCGCCGCGTCGGACTTGGGCTCCGCGCTCCCGCCACTGACGATACGTGCCCCAGAGGTTCGAAGGATAGTCGGACGCCAGCGCCGAAACCCAGAGCGAGAGAATGTTGACGCCGTTGTAGGGCTTTGCGGGGGCGATGTTGACGGGGCGGGCGAAGCTGCCGCCCTTGCTCCTGATCCAAGGGAGACGGAATTCTCCTGCGGTTTCGATGCTTGCGACGATGCGGTTGGTGATTTCCTGATGGACATCGAACTTCTGTTTGGCGGACATGGTGTCTCTCCCTTCGCCTGTGCTTTCCGGCCGCGACCGTCGCGGCCTGATGGCGTCCGAAGAGGCGGGAGGAGAGAGGCCCTGCACCCCGAGCAAAGCGAGCGGGCGGGCGAAGCGGAAAGACGGCGCATGCCGTTGCAGGGAGGAAAGCCTTCCGCCAGGAACGCCAGCAAGAAGGCCGCAACGGGCGCGGCTTATCAGGTCAGGGAATGGAGAGACATTGCTCCGCCGAGAAAATCGGTCGGCATGACTAAACCGGGGCGTCGCAACTCAGAGGCTGCGTAGATCCTTGACGAGCGCGAACAGGTGCAAAGGGTCGGACGGCGATTCCACAAATCCGAAATGTCGATAGAAAGATCGCGCGCGATCGTCTTTGGCGTGCACGGTGAAGGCGCGGATGCCGGCGATGTCGGCGGCCTGGAGCGTCCGAAGGATGGCATCACGCAACAATCCGGCGCCGACGCCCTTGCCTTGCCAGTCTTTTCCGACGGCGAGACGTGCGAGCAGCATGATGGGAACCGGGTGACGGGCGAGACCTATGGTCAGGCGCTCCGGCGCGCCTTCATAAGCAACCTCGCCGACGACCAGGGTGTAGAAGCCGATGACGTTCTCGCCGGATAAGCCGACATAGGTCTGTGAGGCGTTGGCCTGCTGATTGGGAAGCGCATAGCGGACGAGAAAGCGGTTGAGCGGTTCCTCGCCGCAGTCGAAGGCATCGACCGCATGCTTGCGTGTCAGCTTCTCAATGCGAAGCCCGCTCACGCAGGATCACGGCCGGAGAAGATGCCGGGCTCGTTGAGCAACCGTTTCAGGCGCGGCATATCCCGTGTCGGCGCGTCGAGCGCGGCAGAAAATGCTGCCCATCTGTCAGCGTCGAGCTGGAAGCTGCGCCGGTCGGCGAGCGTCTCTTCGGCCCGGCCAAGGGCGCTTTCGAGAACGAAGTCGGAAACGGAGCGCCCGGCGGCGGACGCGGCGGCTGCTAGCATGCGCTTGGCCTCGGCGCTGAGCCTCAGATCGAGCTTTTCGGAACGGGTTGTACGTGTGGTCATGATTACCTCTCACGGAGAGGATATCACAGATTGCCCGACAATGTCATGACAATTCTAAGAACGGGTGGAAGCCGCTAGCCAGGCATGCCGGGCATAGGCGGCTTCGGCGCGGCGGCGGTCGGAACCATGTCGTCCGCGATATCGAGTTCGATGTCGATAGCGGCATTGGCGTCGGCCTGCACCGCCGGTTCCTTGGCGTGTTCCGGCAGCACCTCGCGGACAGCGTCCGGCATCTCGGCTTTGAGTTCCTTGCGCAGCTGGTCAAATTCGCCCTTGGTCATGTCGCCGGCGTCGAGACGCTTGCGGGCTTCATCCAGCTTCTGCTGATAGTCGAGAATGTCCGCGCGTTCCTTTTCCAGTGCCTTGTTTTCTTCGATCACTGTCTTGGCAGCTTCCCAGCGCGGACGTTCGTCGCCGATCTCACCCGGATCGATTTGTTCGGATCGAAGCTCCTGGCCGTTCTCGTCGAAGACGCGCGTTCCATCCTCAGTCTTGAAGACGCGGCGACCGTCGGGAAGGACATGCGCTTTCGCAAACAGCTTCTCCAGACGAGCGCGCGCCTGTACCAGCTGGGCATCATTGATCTGCAACGCTTCGACAGTCGCGGCATCATGGGTGTCAAGCTCGACGCGGAAGTGGTCGGCCTCGGCGACGGATATGACAGCGAGCGCGATGTCCATTGAATCATCGGCACCACGCTCGGCAGAATTCTCGCGGTCGCGGCGTTTGCGGTCGTCCAGTTCACGCTGCCGGAAACGCTCATACGCGGCTGCCTCGGCGCGAACCGCAAACTCCCGTCTGAGCATCTCGGACATCGCCAGCGCCATTATTCACCGCACTCCTTCTTCAGCATCGTTGCTAGCAATGTGGACGGGAAGTGATCCGGGTATTTGGTGAAGGCAGCATCGATGCGGGCAAACGCGGCCTTTGTATCCTTCCAAAGCCAGTCATAGATACACCGCATGCCGGTGACATCCTTGTTGCCGGCGGCTTGCGTATCCTTGCGAAAGCGCGCGTACGCAAAGCCCTCGACGATGCCCATGACATAGGCTGAACGTTCGCCTGGTGGCATTTCTTTCATGATGATGCCTGCGGTCATATCGGTCGCGAGGGAGGGCGAAACCCCCACCGCAACGCTAATCACCGTTGCAGACATCGCATGTTTTACTTTGCTGATTGCGTGACTGACGAAGCTCACAAACGTCCGTTTTTGTTTATATTTGTGTAATGCCCATCATTTTTGGTAAGATATTATAGAAATTGAGGATTTCCGGCCACTTCCACCATTGGGACGCTGGCAGAGCCTCGGAGAGCAAAAGGGGACGATTGTGTGACGGCTCGATAACCCATAACCGATTGATTTGTATGAGAAAGATTGCATACGCCCGTGTTTCGACGCCCGACCAGCGTCACGACCGCCAGATTGAGGGCGTGAAGGCCCTCTGCGACGAACTCCATATCGAGACCTTGTCGGCCTGCGCGGCCCGGCGACCAGTGTACGACCGGGTGCTCGCCGCGCTCCAGCCGGGCGATATGCTGGTGGTGTGGGATCTGGACCGGGCGTTCCGCTCCGTGGTCGATGCGCTGACCGAGGCGGAGAAGCTGCGAGGGCGCGGCGTCCACTTCCAGATTGCCAATCTCCATATCGACACCTCCACGCCTGCGGGGATTTTCGTCTACACGATGCTCTCGGCGCTGGCCGAGTTCGAACGCAGGACGCTGCCCCAGCGGACGAAGGAGGGGCTTGAAGCCGCGCGCCGTCGCGGCGCCAGAATAGGCAGGCCGCCGGTGATGAGCGATGACGAACTCCGCGCGGCGCGAACCCTGATTGACCTGCCGGGAAACACAAAAGCCAGCGTCGCACGTGCGATGAAGGTGCCTCGCTGGACGCTGGCGCGGTCGCTCAAACGACGGGAAACGGCGGAGACCTGATTTTACTGGCGGATGGCGGATTGGGCTAACCTCGGGCAGCCGCGCGAATTTCTGGCGTTTGGACGCAAATTCCGGTAAAATGTGAGGATGAAAAGGACCCACGACAACAACACGACCGATGGCTTGACGCTTGAGGAGGCCATGCACCTACAGGCTCTGGAGAGCAATCCGCTCGACATGGACCAGGTGGCGATGGAGCGGATGTTCGACCGCGAAGGCTGGTCGGAGGAGAGCCGTATTGCGCATCTGCGCAAGCTCGCTCTCGAACGCTACGGCGTGCCCGCCGCTGAATGAGCGGCGACGAAATTTACTGCTATCCGCCGGATTTTAACGTTCTGCGCAATCGCTTCGGCATCCGTGATACGGCCGAACTGGACCATTTGGAACGCGGCTTCGTCGCAAGACGACTGCGCCAGCGTCTTCCTTCCGGCACGTTCGACCTTGCGCATCTGCGCGCCATCCACCGCCATCTGTTCCAGGACATCTATGATTGGGCGGGCGAGGTTCGCACCGTCGAGATTTCGAAGAACGGCAATCAGTTCCAGTTCCGCCGCTTCATCGAGACCGGCATGGCGGATGTTCACCGGCGGATTGTGGCACGGTATTTCCTGCGCGGCCTGAAGGTCCCGGAGTTTGCGCGGCAGGCTGGCGAAATCCTCGGCGACGTGAACTACTGCCATCCATTCCGTGAAGGGAACGCACAGTACACGACTCATGGCTGATGGAGAGGTCTGAGGGCTCTTTGGTGTGTTTTCCTTGTCCATGCGTTGGCGGCTGCTTGAGGGGCGTTGACGATCCAGTTGCGCAGCGCGTCGAGACCGATGCGGAACCATGACTTTTGTCGTCTGCCATGGCGTTTGCGCGGAATGGCTTTGATGCTCATGGTCGTGGTGGCGCATCGGTAGGCCCATGTGATGGCGAGCATGAGGACGACGAGGAGGCTTGCCAGCTTTTCGGGATTGGTGATGTGGGTGTCCTCGATGTTGAGGCCGCGGGTCTTTGCGTCGCCGAACAGGCATTCGATGCCCCAGCGCTTTCGATAATCGTTGAGGGCCTGCATTGGGTCGGGGCGGTTGGTGGCAATGATCAGCCACTCACCGCTTGCGAGGCGTTTTGCGACAAGGCTGACCTGCTCGCAGGTTGCGCCTTGTGCGCCATTGAGGTGGCCCGTGCAGATGAAGGTGGCGGATCGCGCCCGCCTGCGCCGCAGCAAGGTTGCAATCGACTATGTGCGACCATCATCGCCAGTGACGGTCATGTCGATCTTCACGCGGATGGCGAAGGGGATATTGTTTTGGTTGAGGAAATTCATCCACTCCGCGCCAATGAACTCGCGGTCGGCGAGCAGGCAGCAGATCGAGCTTGCGGGAAACAGCGCCAGATAGCGCCTGATCAGCGCGATGCGGCTTGCGGTGTCGCAACTGCCCTGATGCGGCAGCAGCGTAAACAGCAGCGGCACCCGGAAGCGGCGGGTGACGATGGCCAGCACCAGGATGTTGATGTCGCGCGCGCCGAGCTTCCAGTTGGTGCGGTCGAGCGCCAGATATTTGGGCCGCTCCAGGTTGAGCATGTGCACGACGAGCCTGGCCGCCACGGCCTGGTCGAGCCGGACGAACTGGAAGAAGCGCTGCAGCCGCCGATACTTCGACGCAAGGCAGGCAGGCCCGGACAGATGCACAGCCAGATGCGAGAGGTTGACCGTGCGCGACTGCACCAGCCCGGCGATCAGCACCACCAGCGTCACAAGACGGCTCTTGCTCAAGGCGAAATGGATGCCTAACGTCCTGATGAGAGCGGCTTGATATAGGGGCATGACCGGAGATCCTTTTGGCGAAGAATCTTCAATTCAACCACTCCAAGCCGTTCTCACCCTGACTGTCGTGTACTGTGG
>JAHBYY010000029.1 GCA_019635715.1 Rhizobiaceae bacterium
GAATGCCGCGGCCGCGGTCGAGTTCGAGGATCCAGCCGGTGACGTTGTCGAGGAAGTAGCGGTCGTGGGTGATGATCAGCACGGCGCCCTTGTAGGCGCGCAGGTGCTTTTCGAGCCAGGCGGTGGTCTCGGCGTCGAGATGGTTGGTCGGCTCGTCGAGCAGCAGCAGGTCGGGCTCGGAAAGCAGCAGCTTGCACAGCGCGACGCGGCGGCGCTCGCCGCCCGAGAGGTTGGTGACGCCTGATTCCTTGGGCGGGCAGCCCAATGCCTCCATCGCCATCTCGACCTGCTGTTCGAGATCCCAGAGGTTCAGGCGGTCCATCTCGTCCTGGAGCTTGGCGCCTTCCTCCGCGGTCTCGTCGGAGTAGTTCATCATCAGCTCGTTGTAGCGCTCGATGATGGCGGTCTTCTTCTTGACGCCTTCCATGACGTTCTCGAACACGGTCTTTTCCGGATCGAGATGCGGCTCCTGCGCCAGATAGCCGACGGTCGCGCCCTCGGCGAGCCAGGCCTCGCCGGAAAATTCCTTGTCGATGCCGGCCATGATCTTGAGCACGGTCGACTTGCCGGCGCCGTTGGGGCCGAGGATGCCGATCTTGGCGTCGGGATAGAAGGAAAGGTGCAGGTTCTCGAGAACCTTCTTGGTGCCGTAGGCCTTGTTCAGGCCGGCCATGTGATAGATGAACTGGCGTGCCACGCTCGGCGTATCCTTATGGTGCAGTGCTGTTCGGGAGTTGCGCGCTATGTAGGCGAAGAGCGCCGAAAGGGGAAGTGGGCAGCGGAAGATCGCATGTCGCGACGACCGGTCTTCGAAGGCGATCCGCTACCGCCGCAACAGTTCCAACAGCGTCGCGATCTCTGCCTGGAGCGGCTTGTTCTTCGGAAGAAAGGCGCCGTAGGCGTGGCCGAGCTTGAGCGAAACGGTGGACAGCGCGACGAGCCGGCCGCTCTCGATGTCGGACCTTGCAAGCGCGCGCTGCGCCAGCGCGACACCGAGGCCGGAACGCGCGGCGGCGATCGCCAGGCTCGACAGGCCGACGCGCCGGCCACGCATCGGGTCGGGCCGGCGCGCCAAACCGGCATGCCGGAACCAGTCCGCCCAGCTTGGATGGGATGCATAGCTGGCGCCCCAGGTCGTGTGGATGAAGGCACTTTCGGGAGCTGCGTCGAGCGCCGCGCCGGTGCCGCCGGGACGGTCGGCGAAGGAGGGAGCACAGACGGGGACCACTTCGTCATGCATCAGCCGGACCACCTTCATCCCCGGATAGTGGTAGTCGCCGTAGCTGATGCGCAGGTCGATGGCGTGCCGCGCCAGGTCGACCGGATCGTCCTCGACGCGAATGTCGATGGCGATCCGCGGGAACCTGTGGGCCAACTCCACCAGGCAGGGCACCAGCCACGGCTCGGCGATCGAGAACGGCACGCTGACGACGAGGCGCGGGCGGGCCTCGCCGTCGCGCATGCGTCCGGCGACCGCGGCCAGCTCGCCAAGGGCCTGCGACGTCGGTGCGAACATCGCATGGCCGGCGTCGGTCAGCGTCAGGCGATTGCCGCGCCGGGAGAACAGCTTCTTGGCGAAGTAGGCTTCGAGGTTGCGGATCTGCTGGCTGACGGCCGCCGAAGAGACGCCGAGCTCGGCCGCGGCGAGCGTGAAGCTCCCGGTCCGGGCGGCGGCCTCGAAGGCTCTGATCGCATTGAGCGGAGGGAGCATGCTCAAGATCTTTCCAGAAGATTTTCTAGCGGAACTCTAATTATTTTGCCGGTTGAGCGAAAGATTTTTTCGCGCCAATTTCCTCCTGAACCTCAGGAGGCATGTATGGACAGCATCATCGATCTCGACCGCTACCCGCTGGACCGCGTCGGGTCGCCCAGGTGGACGGCGCTGGTCGACGCGTCGAAGGCCGGGCTCGCCGCCGACGGCATGTTCAACCTCGAAGGTTTTTTGCTGCCGGGCGTCGCCGAGCGGGCCGTCGCCGAGATCCGTCCGGTGATGGATGCGCGCTCGCACGAGCACCGCCGCTCCCACAACATCTACTTCAAGCCGAGCATTCCAGAGCTGCCGGAGGACCATCCCGCCCTGCGCAAGGTGGAGACGATCAGCCATACGGTGTGCGCGGACCAGATCTCGGACAGCACGATCCTGCAGGTCTACGAATACGGCCCGCTGATCCGTTTCCTGGCGGCGGCGATGGACAAGCCGATACTTCACGCCATGCAGGATCCGCTGGCCAGGGCCAATGTCATGTCCTACCGGGACGGCGAGGCGCTCAACTGGCATTTCGACAGGTCCGAGTTCACGACGACGCTGCTGCTGCAGTCGCCGGAGCGGGGCGGGGATTTCGAGTACCGGACCGACCTTCGGTCCGACAGCGATCCGAACTATGCGGGCGTGGCCCGGCTGCTGGAGGGGCGCGACCCCGAGGCCAGGATCATGAAGGTGAAGCCAGGTACGCTGAACGTCTTCCGCGGCAAGAACACTGCGCACCGCGTCACCACCGTCCGGGGCAATCGCGACCGGATGATCGCGGTGTTTTCCTACTACGAGCGTCCCGGCGTGATGTTCAGCGCCGAGGAGCGGCTGGGCTTCTACGGACGCGCCGCCTGACGACAGGCCGCGACAGCGCCGCAAAGTCGCGCTATCACTTTGCCCGGTGAATGACGGGGTGGGGCGATGAGACGACTGTGGATGGCGGCGATCGCCGGATTTGGGTTGGCTGCCCTGGCGGTCGCGCCTGCCGAGGCCAAGCCGGCGCAATGCTTCACCACGGACGACGGACACTATCCCTGCAATTTCCGGGGACTGGACAAGGCGGGCAGCTTCCGCATCAGCGCGCCGGGCTATCCGACCTTCACGATCGAGATCGAAAGCGCCGGCGTGGCCTGGGCGTTCGCCGACTACGGAACACGCAACGTGGCGTTGCCCGGCCCCTATCTGCGGGCGCGCGACGATCGCGCCTGCTGGGAGAATCCCGATACCGGCAGCCGCATCTGCGCCTGGTAGGCGACGCGGTTCCGGCGGGGATTTCGCGCGGCTCCGGCTTCGGCCGATCGCGCTCGGCGTTAACCCTGGACAAGGCGTGCGGTCACAAGGTCTGGAGCCGTGGCCGCCACAGACTTTGCGCCTGCCGCAATCCGGCGTAAACAGGTTCCGTTTCATTGCGCGGCCACGGCCGCGCCGTTCCCCCGGCAGGACGAGACGGATAGCATGCATCGCGTGATGATCAGCGGGATCGGGGTCGCCATTCCCGAAGCCTCCATCTCGAACGACGAGCTGGTGGCGAGCTACAACGCCTATGTCGAGGGCGAGAATGCCCGTCGCCAGGCGACCGGCGAGCCGCTGCTGGCCAAATCCGACGCCGACTTCATCGTCCATGCGTCGGGCGTGAAGAACCGTCACGTGCACACTTTGGACGGCATCCTCGACCCGGAGCGCATGGTGCCGCGCATCCCGGCGCGCGCCGACGACGAACTGTCCGTCATGGCCGAATTCGGGGTCGCGGCGGCGCGCCGCGCGCTGGACGATGCCGGGCTGACCGGAGCCGACATCGACCTCGTCATCTGTGCGGCATCGCACCATCAGCGGCCCTATCCGGCGATCGGCATCGAGATCCAGAACGCCATCGGGGCGGGCGGGGCGGCCTTCGACATGGGGCTGGGCTGCTCTTCGGCGGCGGCCGGGCTGCATGTCGCGACCAACCTGGTGCGCGCCGGCGCGCAGCGGCGGGTGCTGGTCGTGACGCCGGAGATGATCACCGGGCATCTCGATTTCCGCGACCGCCAGACCCATTTCATCTTCGGCGACGCGGCGACCGCCGTGCTGGTCGAACGGCTGGGCGATGAGGAGCGCGGCGGCCGCTTCGAGGTGATCGACACGCGCGGCTGGACCCAGTTCTCCAACAACATCCGCACCAATCTCGGTTTCCTGCTGCGCGCGGGCCAAGAGGATCCGTCGTCGATCCCGGCCAGGGGCAATCTGATCAGGCAGGTCGGCAACAAGGTGTTCAAGGACGTCACCGTGGCGGGCCATCGCTTCATCGTCGACTTCCTCGCCGAGCATGGGCTGACGCCGCACGACATCCGCCGCTTCTGGCTGCATCAGGCGAATGCCCGGATGAACGGCATGATCCTGAAACTCGCCTTCGGAGCAGAGGTCGGCCATGATCGCGCGCCGATGGTGCTGGAGCGGCTCGGCAATACGGCGGCGGCCGGCGCGATCATTGCGCTGAAGGAGAACCACCAGGACATGGCGCGCGGCGACTGGGGCCTGCTCTGCGCGTTCGGTGCCGGCTATTCGATCGGCGGCGCGCTGCTCAGGATGATGTGAGCGCCATGCCGGGCGATCCAAGCCAGACCCGCCTCGGATTTCCGCCGCCCGAACCGGAAGCGGCATTCGACATCGTAGCGGGTCGCAAGCTGACCGGCATGGTCGAAGGCCTGTACGCCGCCCGTTCGGGCGATTTCGAGACCGCGCCCGTCGAAACTGTCGACCTCGGCTTCGACGGGATCGCCGGCGACCTGCATGCCGGCCCGACCCGCCGGTCCGGCGGCCGCGAGCCCTGGTATCGGCGCGGCACCGAGATCCGCAACGAGCGCCAGCTTTCCATCGTCGCGGCCGACGAGCTTGCCGTGGCGGCAGGGCGCATGGGACTGACCGGGATCCGGCCGGAATGGGTCGGCGCCAACCTGTTGCTCGATGGTATCCCGAATCTCTCCATGCTGCCGTCCGGCACGCTGCTGTTCTTCGCCGGTGGCGCCACCGTCAAGGTCGACGCGCAGAACGGCCCCTGCCGCATTGCGGGGCGGCTGGTGGCGCAGCGCGCCGGCATGGCCGACGCCGAGGCCGGGGCGCTGCTGTTTCCGAAGGCGGCGAAGCGGTTGCGCGGTCTCGTCGGCTGGGTCGAGAAGCCGGGAGCGATCTCCCTCGGGGAAGCGGTTTCGGTCCGCATCCCCGAACAATGGATCTATCGGTAGACGAACGCCTGCCTCGGACGACCCTGCGACATCAACCGGAAAGAATCTCGATGAAGCGCTCGGCGATCGCGCGCATCGGCGAGCCGGTCGTGTCGAGCTCGAGGAACTTCCTGTAGGCGGCGATCGCCTCAGGCTTGCGGCCCAGATCGCGGAATGCGTTGCCGAGGGCCAGTTGCGGATCCGCCAATTCCGGGGCGAGGCTGGATGCCGTCTCAAGCGGCTTGAGCGCTTCCGCCGGCCGGCCGTCGCTGGTCAGGCAGCGGCCGAGTTCCAGCCAGTAGTCGGCATTGCCGGGTTCGAGCTGGGTGGCCCGCTCGTAGCGGGCGATCGCTTCGGGCCAGCGGTGGAGGATCGCCACCATGCGGCCATGCGAGGCCTGGGCGTCGGCGTCGTCGGGAGAATAGTCGGCGGCGTCGCGATAGATGCGCTCGGCGGCGGTATTGTCGCCGGCGCCGAGATGCATCGCGGCGAGATAGGCAAAAGCGGGGAGGTAGCCGGGATCGAGCTCCAGCGCGCGGGCAAGCAAAGCTTCGCCTTCCGCCTTGCGTCCCCGTTCCAGTTCGATCTTGCCGGCCTTGGCATAGTAGAGCGGATTGACCGGATCGATGTCGGCGGCGCGGTTCAGCAGGGCGACGGCGCCGTCGGCGTCGCCGCGCGCCATCGCCAGTTCGGCCATGCCCTGGACGGCCCAGACATTGTCGGACTCGCGGGCGAAGATGCGGTCGAATTCCGCCTTCGCCGCGTCCAGCTCGCCTTGCCGCACGAGCGCATTGCCGAGATTGGCGCGCGGCTGGAGGAAGTCGGGGTCGAGTGCAAGCGCGGCGCGGAACTCCTCGATCGCCGCGGGCAGGTCGTTTTCGTTGATGCGGATCAGCCCGACCAGATTGTGGGCCCATTTGGCATCGCGGTGGTGCGACCGGATCAGGCGGCGGGCAAGCGTCGTCGCCTTCAGCGGCTGCGTCTCGGCGAGCGCCGCCAGCGCCACGAAGGGATCGAGCACGGAAAGTATGCGGGCGCCGGCATCGGCGAAATAATCGCGTTCGCCGCGCGTGCCGAGCGGCGGCATGTCGACGAGATCGACCCGGTCGCGGATGACGCGCAGGCGCAGGCGCATGCCGGCTCGGTCGCAGGCGGCGTCGGCGCAGACGAACTCGCCGGCGATGCGCGTTTCATAGGCGTTGAACAGCCGCCTCAGGTGGAACACCAGCGATTCGATCGAGAAGCCGGAATCCGGGAAGGAGAACTCGACCCGCCGCGAATCCGGGATAGCGACGACGCTCTCCTTGGCCGTCCTGGCCTTGGCGGCGGTGTCCTGCAATCCGTCCCAGATGCGGCTGGCGGCGACGTCGGCGGTAAAACCCTGGCCGGCGAGGCTCTCGGGAACGCCGATCGGCTCGATCACCACCTCGTCGCGCCGGAACTGCGAGATCAGCACCGGAACGATCACCACCACCGCGACAAGGAACAGCGCGTTGAGGAAGACGCCGCGAACGCTCGTCGACCAGGCTTCGAGGCCCGGCAGGGACAGGCGCTCGCGCAGCCGGGCCCAGAAGCTCGCCCGCGCGACGTCCTTGCCCGAGGTTTCGACCCTGCTCTTCGCCCGCGCCATGCGTCCCACCGCCCGTGCCTATCTAACGCATGGAAATCGCGGTGGAAACATGGCCGTCCCGGATCATTGGTCCGGGTCGTCGGGGTCGAGCAGGCGGGTCGCGCGCCAGCGGGTCAAGACCTCGTTGATGGCGTCGAGCACGAAGAAGCGCGCCGCATCGCGATCGTAGCCTTCGGCAAGCAGCTCGTCGTAGTCCGTGTGCCGGTGGCGGACATGGGCGACGGTGGCGAGCCAGATCGCGATCGCCGGCGGCAGGGGCTTGAGGTGGCGCGCGCCGGCCTCGGCGCGGATCGCCTCGGTGTCGGCATAGGGTGCGAGCGGCAGCAGCGCGGTCAGGGCCTTGCCGATGGCAATCTGGCGCGCGGTGGCCATTCAGGATCGTCCACCCGCCATGGCCGCCTCGGGGATTGAATCGACCGACGGCAGATAGGGCTTGATGTCGAGGAGCGGCGTTCCGTCCAGCACGTCGATCGCCTCGAGCTCCAGGGTTCCCGCCGCGATGTCGAGCCGCAGCAGGCGCACGACATGCAGGCCGATCGGGTTCGGCCGAACCGGCGAGCGCAGGGCGAAGACGCCGGACGCCTCCACCGCCTGGCGCGGCTTCTGGACGATGAGATCCCGCTGGGCGCGGTCGAGCCAGGTGAGAAGCACGACATGGCTCGCCCGCTGCAGGCCGGCGAGGCCGGCGCGATAGGGCGGATCGACGAGGACCGACGCCGGTTCGCCGGCTTCCCGGGCGGCCCGCATGTTCTTCGGACATTCGGAGCGCTGGCGCCATTTCGAGCGGATGCGGCCGATGAAGACGACATGGCCGTCCGGCCTCATGTCGTCCGGATTGTCGGCGAGGGCGAGTTCGCCCTCACGCCGGTCGGTCACTGGTTCAGTAGCCATAGCGCCATTTTCTTGTCCTGGAACGACATTTGCGTTGCGCGGCTGTCAGAGATGACATAAAGATATGTTTATGTGTTTTTGGACGTAGTGCGCAATGCGGCTGTCTCTCGATCTGATGGTAGATATCGTGAAGGCGGTGGCCGAATCCAGCCGGTTGCGCGTGCTGGCGCTGATCTCGCGCGGCGACCTGACGGTCACCGACATCACCGAAATCCTCGGCCAGTCGCAGCCGCGCGTGTCGCGCCACCTCAAGCTGCTGATGGAGGCCGGCCTCGTCGATCGCTACCAGGAGGGATCGTGGGCATTCTTCCGGATATCGGACGACGACAAGGTTCGCGAGTTCGTCGAGGCGATCGTGTCGCGTGTCGATCCGAGAGACGCCCAGCTTGAGCGCGACATGGAGCGGCTCGCTTCGGTAAAGCAGCGGCGCCAGCAGCGCGCCAGCGACTATTTCAGCCGCAATGCCGCGAGCTGGGGCGAATTGCGTTCGCTGCACGTTCCCGAGAAGGCGGTCGAGACCGCGCTGCTGGAGGTGGTCGGCAAGCAGCCGATCCAGTCGATGCTCGACCTTGGCACCGGCACGGGGCGCCTGCTGGAACTGTTCGCGCCGATCTTCCGCCGCGGGCTGGGGCTCGACCTGTCGCGTCAGATGCTTGCCGTCGCCCGCGCCAATCTCGACCACGCCGGCATCTCGCATGCGCAGGTGCGGCAGGGCGACATCTTCGCGCCCCCGGTGGAGCGCAACAGCTTCGATCTGGTCACCATGCATCAGGTCCTCCACTATCTGGACGATCCGGCCGCGGCGCTGCGCGAGGCGGCGCGGATGCTGCGGCCGGGCGGCCGGCTGGTGCTGGTCGACTTCGCGCCGCATGCGCTGGAGTTCCTTCGCGACGAGCATGCGCATCTGCGGCTGGGCTTCTCCGACCAGCAGATCGGCGAATGGCTGGCGGAAGCCGGCCTCGACACGGAAACCGTGAAGGCCTTCGAGCCGCGCAGCGGCGGAGAGGCGAAACTGACCGTCAAACTCTGGGTTGGCCGCGACAGGCGCCTGCTGATCGCCGACCGGCCCGCGCAAGTCCTGCAGGGGGAAGCCGTCTAATGAACCAGTTCCGATTCTCGCGCCGACCCGACATTGGCGGCCGCGTGCGCGTCTCCTTCGAGTTCTTCCCGCCGAAGAGCGACGACATGGAGGAAAAGCTCTGGCAGACAGTGAAGCGGCTGGAGCCGCTCGCGCCCAAATTCGTCTCGGTCACCTACGGTGCGGGCGGGTCGACGCGCGAGCGCACGGCGCGCACGGTGAAGCGGATCCTGGAAGAGAGCACGCTGCTGCCGGCGGCACATATGACCTGCGTCAACGCCACCCGCGACGAGGTCGACCAGATCGTCCGCGACTTCGCCGCCTTCGGCGTCAAGCGCTTCGTGGCGCTGCGCGGCGATCCGCCGGAGGGCGTCGGTGCGCGCTACCGGCCGCATCCCGAGGGATATGCGAACGGCGCGGAGCTCGTGGCGGCCATGCGCGGCGCGGGCGACTTCGACATCTCCGTGTCGGCCTATCCGGAAAAGCATCCGGAAAGCCCCGACTTCGCCACCGACATCGACATGCTGAAGCGCAAGGTCGACAATGGTGCGACCCGGGCGATCACCCAGTTCTTCTTCGACAACGACCTCTACGAGCGCTATGTCGAGCGGGTGCGCCGCGCCGGCATCTACATCCCGATCGTGCCTGGCGTGCTGCCCGTCCACAATTTCACGCAGGTCGCCAACTTCTCCTCCCGCGCCGGCACCCATGTGCCGGCCTGGCTGGCGGAACGTTTCGAGGGGCTGCAAAAGGATCCGCAGACCCATGCGCTGGTGGCCTCCGCCGTCGCCGCCGAACAGGTCATGGACCTCGTCGAGCGCGGCGTCGAGGACTTCCACTTCTACACGATGAACCGCGCCGACCTGGCCTTCGCCATCTGCCACATGATCGGCATCCGCGCGGTGGAGCTTCCCGACTCGGCCGCCGCCTGAATCCGAGGCCCTACAGCAGAAGGCCCGCCGGTGCGGCGGGCCTTCTGTCCTCGTCGTGGTCTGAGGTCCCGGTTCTCGGGTACCCGCTGCTCATTGGATCAGGGCAGGACGCCCATGATGAGGGCGCCGATAAAGGCGAACGCAGCACAAATCATCAATGCGTTGATCGGCCGAGCAAGTCCCATGCGATGCCTCCATGAGGTGTGCGACAGCACGGAGTCTAGGTGAGTTTGCGGCCCGGGCAAGCGCATTCCTTGCTGCATTGCGGCGAAAGCGTGGCACGATCCCGTGATCGCGAAACGTTAGCCGTTGAAAGATTTCGAGATTCGCCCGGGCGAAAATAATTGTGCGGTCACCGCCGGAAGCCGAAATGCCGGAGCACGCGGCCATCTATGACGAGCAGTCCTACCGCGATCACCACCATGCCGAGCATTTCCAGCCCGTCCAGCCGCTCGCCGAGGAACAGGATGCCGAGCAGGATCGCGCTGGCCGGAACGACGAGGGTGACGAGCGAGGCGTTGGTGGCGCCGGCTTCGGCGACGAGGCGGAAGAAGAGCAGGTAGGCGAAGGCGGTCGAGACCAGCGCCAGGGCCGCGACCGCTCCCCAGACCCCGCCGGAGTGGGAGGCGAACACCGCGCCGGCTCCCGCCGTCATTATCGCCACGGGAAACATGATGACGGTCGAGACGGTGAGCTGCGCCGTGGCGATCACCGGCGGCGGGACGCCCTTCAGCCGCTTGGCGACCATCAGGGCGCAGGCATAGGACAGAGATGCGCCGATCAGGGCGAGCTTGGCCCATGCCGGCGCGCCGAGGCCGGTCACCATGCCGGGGCCGATCATGATGGCGGTGCCGACGATGCCGATGAGGACGCCGATACCCTTGTTCCAGCTCATCTTCTCGTCGCTGGTCAGGCTGTTGGCGATGACCAGCGTCCAGAACGGGGTCGTCGCGTTGAGCACGGCGGCGAGGCCGGCCCCCAGCTCCGTCTGGCCGATGAAGATCAGCGAGAAGGGGATGACGTTGTTGAGCACCGACAGAAGGGCAAGGGTCTTGAGATGCGGCAAAGCGAGGCGGAACGACGGCCCGGCGGCGAGCAGGTAGAGCTGCAGCGCGGCGGCGGCGAGGCCGACCCGCCAGAACACCAGCACCAGCGGCGGCATCTCCGACACGGCGATGCGCGCGAAGAAGAACGACCCTCCCCACACCACGCCGAGCAGAAGCAGGAGGCCCCAGTTGCGCGCCGTCATGGGGAGCGACGCGCTTGCGGGATAGGCTGAGACTTTCGACATCCGGTCCTTTCAGCATGGCCGCGGCCGGCCGCGCCACCCGATTCGCGACGATCCCGTTCGCCATCATGGCTGCGATCGAATCGTCTATGCGTTATGCATTGAGCAGATCGTCGCGAGCGAGACCCTGATGCAGAAGTTCGAGAATGCCAGACAGGCGGCGCTGGAGCTGCGGCCGGACGATCCGGTCTACTGCTTCCGGCCCAGCGTGCTGAAGGCCGACGCGCGGCAATTCATGGAGATGTTCCCCGGCAAGACCGCCTACGCGGTGAAAACCAACGGTGAGCCGCTGGTGCTGAAGGCGCTGGTGGAAGCCGGCGTCGAGGCCTTCGACGTCGCCTCGCCGGGAGAGTTCGCGGCGGTTCGCGCCGTGTCGTCCGATGCCGAGATGCTCTACATGCACCCGGTCAAGGCGCAATCCGACATCAGGCTGGCGCTGGAGCGCTACGGCATCCGCGTCATCGCCGTCGACCACGAGGACGAGATCACCAAGCTGACGCGGGTGGTGCGGGCCCTCGACATCGACCCGGGCGCGATCACCGTGTTCGTGCGCATCCAGACCAAGGGTCTGGCCGCCTACGAACTGTCGAAGAAGTTCGGCGCCGGGCCGGCGAATGCCGTCGAACTGGCGCAGCGCCTGCAGCGCACCGGCTTCAAGGTCGGACTGTGCTTCCACGTCGGCAGCCAGATCGAGGACCCCGACACCTATGACCGGGCCCTCGCCTCGGCCGACTGGGTGCGCAACCGGGTCGGCTTCCCGCTGGCGGGGCTGGATGTGGGAGGCGGCTTCCCGGCCGAATACGGCGCCGACCCGAATTCGAAGAAGCCGCCGATGCCGGCGATCGGGCAACTGATGTCTCGCCTGCGCGCCGACATCGAAGCCTGGAACTTCGACGAGATGCCGCTGGTCGCCGAGCCGGGCCGGGTGATCGTGGCGCGCGCCTTCTCGCTGATCGTGCGGGTACTGCTGCGCAAGGGACGGCGGCTCTACATCAACGACGGCATCTGGGCGTCGCTGTCGGATTCCTGGACCGGCAAGCTCACCCTGCCGGCCCGCTTCATCGCCGATCCGGCGATCCGCACGCGCAACGGCGACGAGGCCAGCATCGTGCCGTTCAAGGTGTGCGGGGCGACCTGCGATTCCGTCGACATTCTGTCGCGCCCGTTCTGGCTGCCGGAGACCATCGACACGGGCGACTGGATCGAGATCGGCCATATCGGCGCCTACTCGCTGTCGCTGCGCACCCGCTTCAACGGCTTCTATCCGGACACTTTCGTCGAGGTCACGACGCCGTTCGAGGAAGGCGACGCCCCGCAGGGTTTTGCCAGCCTCGAGACGATGGCGGGCGGCTGATCAGGCCCCGAGTAGGGGATAGTCCGTGTATCCCTTCGGTCCCTCGCCGTAGAAGGTCGAGGGGTCGGGCGTGTTGAACGGCGCGGACCGGGCGACGCGTTCGACGAGGTCCGGCGTTGCGATGTAGTCGCGCCCGAAGGACAGCGCGTCGGCGACCCCCAGGCTGATGAAGCGTTCGCCGTCGGCGGCCGTCATCAGCTCGTTGGCGACGACCGGCCCGCCGAAGCGCCGCTTGATCTCGCCGAGCAGGCTGTCCTCCGCCTCGATCTCGCGCACGAAGATGAAGGCGATTCCGCGCTTGCCCAGCTCTTCCGCGACATGGCCGAAGACGGCGCGCGGGTTGCTGTCGCCCATGTCGTGCTCCTCGCCGCGCGGCCGAAGATGCACGCCGACGCGGTCGGCGCCCCAGACGTCGATGCAGGCGTCGGCGATCTCGAGCAGGAAGCGCGCCCGGTTCTCGACCGAACCGCCGTAGCGATCGGTGCGCCGGTTGGTGCTGTCCTGCAGGAACTGGTCGATCAGGTAGCCATTGGCGCCGTGGATCTCGACGCCGTCGAAGCCGGCGCGCCTGGCGTTGACCGCACCGCGGCGGAAGTCCTCGACGATCCCCGGGATCTCGTCCGTATCGAGCGCACGCGGCACCGCATAGTCGCGCTTGGGACGCAGAACGCTGACCTGGCCGGCCGGCTGCACCGCGCTGGGCGCCACCGGCAGATCGCCGTCGAGCAGTTCCGGATCGGAGATGCGGCCGACATGCCAGAGCTGCAGGAAGATGCGCCCGCCGGCGTCATGGACCGCCTTGGTGACCAGTTTCCAGCCCTCGACCTGCGCGTCCGACCAGATGCCTGGGGTGCGCGGATAGCCGACGCCCTGCGGGCTGACGCTGGTCGCCTCGCTGAGGATCAGGCCGGCGGTGGCACGCTGGCGGTAGTACTCGGCCATCATGGCATTCGGAACGCGCCCCTCGCTGGAGCGCATGCGGGTCAGCGGCGCCATGATGATGCGGTTCGGCAGGGTGAGGGCGCCGACTGTGAGGGGCTGGAGCAGCGAGGAGGACATGTCTGGGATCCTTGGACGGTCGTCAATACAGGCTTAGGGCGAGAGCGAATTTGGTCTTATGTGGTTCCGAGGTTGTGTGCATATACTGATGACGGTTCGGAATTTCACGTAGGGACACCGGCATGGACGAAAAAACGAACGTGGTTCGCCAGGAGCGGCACCAGCCGGCCCGTCTGGATGATGTCGACCGAAGGCTGTTAGGTCTGCTTTCGGAGGACGGCACGCGCAGCTATGCCGAGCTCGGGCAGTTGCTGCATCTTTCGGCGCCGGCTGTCCACGAACGGGTCAAGCGCCTGAAGCGCGACGGCGTCATCAAGGCGATGGTGGCCCGGCTGGACGGCTGCAAGGTCGGCCGCACCTTGCTCACCTTTGTCCTGGTGAACACCCGCAATGTCGCCAGCACCAAGCGGCTGCTGGAACTCTCCGGCCTTCAGGAGATCGAGGAGATCCATACGGTGGCCGGCGACAGCGGCGTGCTGGTCAAGGCGCGTTTGCGCGATACGGAAGGGCTCGAGGACCTGCTGGGCAAGATCCAGGGTATCGAAGGCGTCGACGATACGCGCAGCTACATCGTGCTGTCGACTTTCGTCGAGCGCGGGCCGAGCGCCCTGCTGTAGCGCGGCAAGCGCTCAGATCATCGCCAGAAGCTGCTGGGTCGGCCATCCGTCGACCGGCAGGCCGAGCCGCATCTGCTCCTGGCGCACCGCCTCGCGGGTCGCCACGCCGAGCACGCCGTCGACGCCGCCGACGTCGTAGCCCTTGTCCGCGAGCTTCTGCTGCAGCAGCTTCATCGCGTCGCCGACCAGGCCCGGTTCGGGATTGCCCTTGTCGAAGGGCGGCGCGCCGGCAAGCCGCGTCGCCAGGACGGCGGCGGTCAGCGTGTAGGTCGCCGACTGGTTCCATTGCAGGTAGACGTCGTAATTGTCGTAGCTGAGGAAGGCCGGTCCCTTGCGGCCCATCGGCAGCACTACGCCGGCCGGCAGGCCGTCGTCCCGCAGCGCGGAGCCGTCCGCATTGGTCACGCCCCAGGCGCTCCACTGCTTGATCGGCAGCTTGTTGGTGCGCCCGGTCTGATCCCAGGGCATCTCCGCCGGCACCCGGATCTCCTTGAGCCAGGGCTGGCCGCGCTTCCAGCCGCGATGCTCGATCTTGTTGGCGGTGGTCAGGATCACGTCGGGGACGCTGCCGCGCACATCGACATGGCCGTCGCCGTCGCCGTCGACGCCGCGCAGCAGGATGTCGGTGGGCAGCATCTGGGTCTGGCCGATCTCGCCGGCCCAGGCGCCCTTGACGTCGGCCGGCAGGTCGCCGCGATCGATCAGGGTGAGCAGCGGGACGATCTGCGGACGGAACAACTGCGGGCGCCGGCAGTCATGGGCCAGCGTGACCAACGCGTTCAGCGAGTTGAAATCGCCCATTCCGGCGCCGAAATCCGTCTCCAGCGCCCAGAAGGCGGCGATCACCGGGCCGGGGACGCCATAGTCCGCCTCCGCCCTGGCAAAGACATCGGCGTATTTCTTCAGGTTGGCGACGCCGTGCTTCAGCCGGTAGTCGGAGATCATGCGGCCGGAGAATTCGTTGAAGGTCTGGGTGAACACCACCTGCCCGCGATCGCGCGCCAGCACCCTGGTGTCGATGTCGGCACTGGCCAGGGCCGCGAGCCCGACCTCGCCGACGCCGGCCGCGCGGGCCTCGTCGGTCACGCCCTTGCGCCAGGTCTCGAAATCGATGCCGCACTCCTGCGCCATCGCCGGCACGGCTTGCACGGCGAGCGCCGTGGCGAGGGCGAGCAGGGCGGGGGGCAAGCGCATGGGCAACGGTTCCCGACGTTAAGCAGGGTGATCGACCGAAGCTCATGGCGAAAAGCGGGCCGGACCGCAAGCCCGCCCGGCGATAGCTATTTCGTGTTCTGTGCCATCCACTTGCGCCAGGCGGCGTGCGAGCCGTTGAAGACGTTGATGTCGGCCTTGCCGCGGATGCCCGGGACGATGCCGGTTCCCGTATACTGCCAGAAGGTGAAAGGATGCGCGCCGTAGCGGTCGCCGGGGTGGTCGGCGACGGAGCGCAGCCAGTAGGAATAGCCGGTGAAGGAGGCGAGGTCGTTGTCCTCGAAGAAGTCGATCGAGGTGTAGATGATCGGCTTCTTGCCATAGTGCCTTTCGACGATCTGCAGGAAGGTGCGCATCTCGCTGCGCACCGTTTCCGCGCTCGGCCTCAGCTTGCAGCTCGGCGAGTGCGGATTCCACTCCATGTCCAGCACAGGCGGCATGGCGCTGCGTTCCCTCGGCACGTTGGCGATGTACCAGGCAGCCTGTTCCGAAGCGGGGCGGCAGAAATAGTAGAAGTGGTAGGCGCCGCGCGGCACGCCGGCGCTGCGCGCGCCGTTCCAGTGCTCACGGAACCTGTCGTCGACGCGGTCGCCGCCCTCCGTCGCCTTGATGAAGGCGAAGGAGATGCCGCTCGCCTTCGCCGTCACCCAGTCGACGTCGGTCTGGTATTTGGAGACATCCGTGCCATGGACCGGATAGGAGAACGGCGTGCGGGCCCGCCACTGGTGCGGATCGCTGTCGCCGAAGGTCGGGCTGAGCAGTGCCGGTGCCATCTTGGCGGCCGCCGGCGGCAAGGCCTGCTGCTCGGAGACGAGGCCGAGATCGCTCGACGTGCTGCAGGCCGCGAGAAGCAGGGTGAGCCCGAGAGCCGCCAGTCGCCGCATTGCATTCCCCTGCCGATCGGTCGGATGCGGACGCCGGCCGGCAAATTCCGGCCATGTCCGCTGCCAAGTTCTATCTCGCATTTCCCCTCTTCGCTGAACATGGTTGATTTTGGGTGTATCGCGGTCCCCGGAGGAACGATTCGGCGGCATGGCTGATGAGAAGCGAAAGTTCGAGTTGCGCAGACGGCGCCGGCGGCGCCTGGCGTTGCGCCTCGCCGCGCTGGCGGTAATGACGGTTGCAGGCGTGGCGGCGTGGCTTGCCGTTGCGCCGCCCGAACTGATCCGCGTCGGCTCGGCCTACAGCGCCAAGATCGTCTGTTCGAACACGTTCATCGCCGGTCGTGATCCGCAGCAGGTGCTCGGCGACGACGTCCAGGCGCCCGGCCATCCGCTGCTGCGGCTGATGCGGGTCGAGGTCGACGGCTCGAACCGGATCGTCACCGCGGGACTGCTGGGACTGTTCGCCAGGCGCGTCGCGATCGCCCGCGACGGCCTCGGATGCACGGTGGTGCCGGACGGCGTTTCCGCCGGGCGCCTGGCCGAGTTGCGGGCGGAGCACACGCCGCCGAGCAGCGCTCCGACGACCGACGCGGCCTGGCCGCAAGGCGAGAAGATCGATGTCGCGGAGCCCGCGGCGCTGACGGCGGTGCTCGATGATCCCGCCATGACCGGGCCCGGCATGCGTGCCGTCGTGATCGTCAAGGACGGCAGAATCGTCGGCGAGCGCTATGGCGAGGGGTTCGACGCGGGCACGCCGCTGCTCGGCTGGTCGATGACGAAGACGGTGAACGCCGCCATTCTCGGCACGGTCGTCAGCGACGGCAAGCTGGCGTTGGACCAGAAGCGGCTGGTCGGCGACTGGCGCACCGACAGCCGCGCCGGCATCTCGGTGGGCGACCTGATGGGCATGCAGAGCGGACTGGCCTTCGACGAGGAATATGGCAGCGTCACCGACGTCACCCGCATGCTCTTCCTGGAACGCGACATGGCCGCCTTCGCCGCCGGCAAGCCGCTGGCGGCGCCGGTGGGCACCGCCTTCAACTATTCCAGCGGCACGGCCATGCTGCTGTCGCGCCTCTGGCAGGACGCGGTCGGCGATCCGGACCGTGCGCTGAGGCAGCCGCGGGCGGCCCTTTTCGAGCCCCTGGGCATGCGCAGCGCCGTGCTGGAGGCGGACGCTGCGGGCACCTTCGTCGGCTCGTCCTACCTCTATGCGACGGCGCGTGACTGGGCGAGGTTCGGACTTCTGCTTCTTCGGGACGGCAAGTGGGGCGACCGGCAGATCCTGCCGGCGGCCTTCGTCACCTGGATGCGCGAAGCGGCGCCGGCGTCCGGCGGCGAGTACGGCCGCGGGCAGTTGTGGCTGAGGGGACCGGCGAGCAGCCGCGCCGACGACCTCCGCGCCGGCATGCCGGCCGACGCCTACTGGCTGATCGGCCATGACGGCCAGACCACCACGATCATCCCGTCGCAGGGGCTGGTCGTGGTGCGCATGGGGCTGACGCCGCGGGGGCTCGGCTATTTTCCTCAGAAACTCGTCATGGCCGCGGCCAGGGTGCTTTCGGCGCCTTGACCGAGGGCCTCAGGGCGATGCGGTAGGCTGGCCGCCGCGAACCGGGCCGATGACCGCCAGCCAGGCATAGTCGCGATACAGGCTGTCGAAGGCGAGCGGCCGGCCCGCCTCAAGAGCTCTCTTGGCGAGTTCCGCCTCAAGGGTGGCGCGCGGCGTGACGTGATAGTTGCGCAGCCAGCCATGCAGCCCGTCGCGGAACCATCGCGGCAGCCGCGCCTGCTGGCCGAAGTCGACGATGTGGAGCGAGCCTTCCGGCCGCAGCGCCGCCAGCGCCGCCTCGATGGCGCTTTGCCAGGCGGGGATCATCGACAGCGCGTAGGAAATGTAGATCCGGTCGAAGCCGGGTTCGCCGAACAGCTCCCTGGCCTCGAAGGCGGCGGCGTCGCCGCGCGCCAGCCGCGTTCGGGCAGCAAGGCCCTTGCGTGCGATCGTCGATGTCGCGGTGGCAAGCATTTCCGCCGAGATGTCGAGCCCGAAGAGGCGCGCGTCGGGGTAGCGGCCCGCTGCCAGGACGAGGTTGCGGCCCGTCCCGCAGCCGATCTCGAGGACCGAGCCGCCGTGGGGCGGGGCGAGACCGCGGATCAGTTTGTCGCGGCCCAGCAGGTAGAATTTGCGCGTGAGATCGTAGACGTGCCGCTGGAACCGGTAGTTCCGGTCCATCAGGTCGGCATGGGCGGAGACCGGCCCGGCGATCATCGGGCTTTCAGGCTGTAGAGATGGACGCCGCCATAGATCGCCGAGCGGTCGCGGCGGGTGAACTCCAGGGAGTCCGCCTGGTGATAGGACCACTGGTCGAGCAACGCCGGCGACAGGCGGCCGGGAAGCAGGCTCGGTGCGGCCGCCGTCCTGAACAGGACGCGGGCGCCGGGGGCAGCGGTCCGGCAGATCTCCGCCCACAGCGCGTTGAGCTGCCCGTCCGTCATCCAGTCCTGGGCGTCGAGCAGCACATAGCGGTCGACGGACGCGGCCGGCTTGCCGGCAAGCAGGTCGCGCACGTTCGCCTGCGTGACGGTGACGCGCGAGACGTTCCGCCGGATCGCCTGATAGTGGCCGGCGTCGAGATAGGCGGGCAGGGCGCCTGCGCCGGGCGTCGGGTAGCGGCGGGCGAAGGCCTGCATGGCGAAGTAGTTTTCGGCCAGTGGAAAGTTGCAGGCCAGCGTCTCGAGGCGGCTGCGCAGCACCTCGGCCATGCCGCCTTCGGCGTCGCCGACGAGCGCGTCATACTGCGCCGGCGGGATGCCGAGGCCGAACAGCGAGGCCTTGCGGGCCGTCGCCCAGCGCAGCAGGGGCTTGTCGAACAGCGGTGCCATCTTCTCGTCGAAGAAGCGCCGCTGGTCCGCAAGCGTCCCGGCTTTCACCATCTCGCGCGGATCGACGCCGTGCAGCCGGGCGGCCAGATGCCCGACGGCGATGAACCAGCCGAGCAGCCCGGTGCGATAGAAGTCGCGGCCGAAGACGTCGATGCGGCGGCCGCGCAGCCGGCGCTTCTCCCAATAGGCACGCGCCGCCGGCTCCAGCACCGGCGCGATGAAGCGGTCGTAGGCCTCGCCATTGTGACGGTTGCCCGGCTCGCCGAAGAAGCGGAACAGGTCCGCCTGCGACGGCAGCGTCTGGAAGGCCGCGAGCTTGAGCCGGTTGAGCGCGATGTGTGCCGGGTTGAGATCGACCGCGTCGATCGTGGCCGGGCCGCGCGCCAGATAGGCCAGCACATTGCAGCCGCCCGAGGCGATGGTGACGATGCGATGCCCTTCGCCGAGCGCCATCGCCTGCATGTCGACCTCCGGGTCTTCCCAGATCTGCGGATAGACAAGGCCGGAGAACAGCAGGGCGAAGAGCCGCTCCGACAGGCCGGCCCGCGACAGGGCGGGATGCTGGTAGACGGCCTGTTTCAGTCCTGCGTTGCCGCGGTAGCGCGGCGCGGCGAGTGTTTGGGGCATCGCACGACTCCGGTTGCGGTTGGTGTGCCAGCGGGTAGCCGCGGGCGATGACGCGCCGGTGACGCGGTGATGACCGTTCGGTGACGGCACGCGGCGTGACGCCTTGTAAGGATATGTGAAGAAACGCCTTGCGACGGCGCGCATTCCTACTGTGGCGGCGCGCCTTGCTCCCGAGACTTCGCGCCGACGACAGCGAGTTTTGACCGCGAAATAGGAGACGTTACATGAAGAAGTTCATTCTTGCTTCGGCTTCCGCGCTGGCCCTGCTGACGGTTGCCGCCTGCAGCGACAACACCGACTCGACCACCACCCAGAGCACCAATCCGCCGCCGGTGGAGCAGGTCGATCCGGCCCAGCCGGCCCAGCCGGCCCAGCCGGAGGCGATGCCGCCGGCGACCGACGGCACGACCACGCAGAGCATCAAGCCTGCGCCGGAGACCGGAACGGGCGGCGAAATGCAGAACAACGACATGGACGGCGGTACGCAGCCGGCGCCCGTCGAGCCCGCCCCGGCGCAGTAGAGCCTGCGCTTCGATCTCGAAACGGCCCGCCCTCGCGCGGGCCGTATCGTCTGGTCGGGTTGCCGAACGACAAGGTTTCCTCTCGCCAAGCCCGGACGGCGCGTCTATCAAGCGGCCATGTCCGTCTGGAGCCGCCTCGGTGACATCGTCTCGCGACTTGGCGCCGGTGCCGGCACCGGCGCGATGGACCTCGTCGAGGCCGTCCGCACCTTCTTCGCCGGCGATCCCGAACTGCGCCGGCGCGTCGCCTTTTCCGTCGCGATGATCGCGCTGTCGGCCAAGATGGCGAAGGCCGACGGCATCGTCACCCAGGACGAGGTGCGTGCCTTCCAGGAGATCTTCTCGGTGCCGGCGCGCGAGACGCGCAACGTGGCGCGGCTCTACGATCTGGCCCAGCAGGACATTGCGGGATTCGAGACCTATGCCGAGCGCATGGCCCGCCTCTGCGGCTCGGGGCATCCGAACTGCGCGATGCTGGAAGACATCCTCGACGGGCTGTTCCACATCGCCAAGGCCGACGGCCTGCTGCATGAGCGGGAATCGCTCTATCTGCGGCGTGTCGCCCAGATCTTCGCGATCGATGAGGCGAACTACCAGCGGATCCTGGCGCGCCATGTCGCGCTCGGCACCGCCGATCCCTACACCGTGCTGGGGATCGAGCAGGGACGGTCGTTCGACGACATCAAGCGGCACTACCGCAAGCTGGTCCGCGACAATCATCCCGACCGGGTGATGGCGCGCGGCCTGCCGGCCGAGTTCGTGGCGATCGCCACGACGCGGCTCGCGGCGATCAACGCGGCCTACGATCTGATCGAGAAGGGCTTTCGCCAGTTGTGACGCCGTTCGCCGCCGATCATGCCGGGGCGCGCATTCGCCCGTCGCCCAACCACGGGCCGCGCAAGAACGGCCTGCGCCCCGAAATCATCGTTCTCCACTATACGGGCATGGCGACGGGCCAGGCCGCCGAGGACTGGCTGTGCGATCCGCGCAGCGAAGTGTCGTCGCACTATCTGGTCCATGAGGACGGCGGGATCGTCCAGATGGTGCCCGAGACCGAACGGGCCTGGCATGCCGGCCGGTCGTCGTGGATGGGCGAGACCGACATCAACTCGCAGTCCATCGGCGTCGAGATCGTCAATCCGGGTCACGGCCTCGGCTATCGCAGGTTTCCGCGCCGGCAGATCGCCGCCGTCATCGACCTGTGCAGGGGCATCGCTGAACGCTGGAACATCGCGCCGGCACGGGTGCTGGGGCATTCCGACGTGGCGCCCGGCCGCAAGGTCGATCCGGGCGAACTGTTCCCGTGGGCGCAGTTGCACCGCGCCGGCATCGGGCATTTCGTCGCGCCTGCGCGGCATCGCACCGGCAGCGTCCTTTCCGACGGGGATGCCGGACCGGCGGTCGACGGGCTGCGCAGCATGCTGGCCGACTATGGCTACGGCGTCGCTCGGGAGGGCGCCTGCGATGCGCCGCTGAAGGCGGCCATCTCCGCGTTCCAGCAGCATTTCCGGCCCTCGAAGGTGGACGGCGTCGCGGACCGCGGGACGGTCGAGACGTTGCGGCGGCTGGCCGCCGCGCTGCCGCCGCCACGGGTCGGCTGAGCGGACGCCCGGTTGTCGCAATGTGTCGGTCTGTCGCGCAACGTGATCGCGCGCGCCGCCTTTCGCCCACATCGCTGAACCATCTGGCCGGCCCTCGCCGCCGGCTGCGCATCCGCGCCGGCTGACGCAACGGGCAGGCCCGACACGCCGCCGCATCCTTCAAGGATCTCATGAAGACCAAGACCACGCTCGCGACGGGATTCGCCCTCGCTTTCTCCACCCTGACCGCCGGTGCCATGGAAATTCCGGCCATCGTCCAAAGCCTTTCGACGAGTTTCGCCAGCGCGGCTTCGGCGACGCAGGAAATCGGCGCCGCGTCGAGCCGGGCGCAGGCGAGGCTCGGCTTTCCCGCCCGGGTCGGCACCGCGATGATGGCGGCGCAGGCCGGAGATTTCGACGGGATGATCCGCCGCCATGCTTCGGAAAACGGCGTGCCGCTGGCGCTCGCCTATGCGGTCGTCCGGGTCGAGAGCGCCTACCGGCCGAATGTCCGCGGCAGCGCCGGCGAGGTCGGCCTGATGCAGATCAAGCCGGCCACCGCCCGTCTGATGGGATATCGCGGCGGGGTAGGCGGCCTGTTCGATCCCGAGACCAACATCCGCTTCGGCATGAAATATCTCGGCATGGCGCACCGGCTGGGCGGCGGCCCGACCTGCCGGACCATCCTGAAATACAATGCCGGCCACGCGGCCAAGCGCATGAACCCGGTGTCGCGGGCCTATTGCGACAAGGTGCTGGCCTATCTCGCCGGCTGAAAGTCGCGTGATGCGGCTTGCCTTCGGCGCCGTTTGACAGTTTAAGGGCGCCGTCAGCCGGCCGGGCGGCCGCACGCGCAAGCGCCGAAAGGCGGCACGTGAGGAAAGTCCGGGCTCCACGGAAAAACGGTGCCGGATAACGACCGGCGGGGGCGACCCCAGGGAAAGTGCCACAGAAAACAGACCGCCCCGCCTGCCTTGCGGCCGAGCCGCCGGCGGCGGCCGCAGCGTCGGCGGGGTCAGGGTGAAAAGGTGGGGTAAGAGCCCACCGCGCGACCGGCAACGGGAGCGGCAGGGCAAACCCCACCGGGAGCAAAACCGAATAGGGATGGCGCGGGGGCGACCCCAGGACGTTCCGGTCCAGTCATCCGGGTAGGTTGCATGAGGCAGGCGGCAACGCCTGTCCAAGACGAATGGCCGCCACGTTCGTCCCTGCCAAGGGGCGGGCCATACAGAACCCGGCTTACAGGCCGGCTGACACTTTTCTCATCGGAACAACGCGTTGCCGGACGCGGCGGAGGCGATGAGTCATCCGGCGGCGCGCAGGGCGCTGTCGATCGCCTCCCAGAGCTCCTGCGTCGGCTCGCAGCCGATCGACAGACGGACGAATCCCGGTGCGACCGCATCGCCCCAGCGGGCCCGGCGCTCGGCCGAGCTGTGGACGCTGCCGAAGGATGTCGCCGGCTGCAGCAGCGCGCAGCCGTCGATGAATGCTTCCGCCTGCTCCGCGCCGGCGAGCGTCAGGCCGATGAGCGAGCCGTAGCGAAGCATCTGCCGCGATGCGAGCGCATGGGACGGGTCGCCGGGCAGCCCCGGATAGCGCACCTCTCCCGCCAGCCCGCTCGACGCAAGGCGCTCGGCGATCGCCTGGGCCGAGCTGCACATGCGGTCGAAACGCAGTTCCAGCGTTTCGAGGCCACGATGCAGCAGCCACGCCTCGAACGGGCCGGGGATCGCACCGGAAAGGGTGCGCCATTGGCGAATGGCGGCGATGATGCTTTCGTCGGCCGATGCGACATGGCCGAAGAGCACGTCGGAGTGGCCATTGGGCGCCTTGGTGTCGGCCGACAGCAGGATGTCGACGCCGAGCGCCAGCGGGCGCTGGCCGAACGGCGTCATCGTGGTGTTGTCGGCCACGACGATGGCGCCGGCGGCGTGCGCGGCATCGGCGACCGCCCGGATGTCGCAGACGTCGAGGCCGGGATTGGACGGCGTCTCGATATAGACCATGCGGTAGCCGTCGAATCCGCCGTCCAGGAAGCTGCGCGTGGGCCGGTAGTCGACGGCGATGCCGAAGCCGGCGAGGAAACGTTCGGCGAGCACGCGCGGCGTGTAATAGCCGTCGGACGGCAGCAGCAGCCGGTCGCCGGATTTCAGCAGGGCGAAGATCACCGCGCTGATGGCGGCCATGCCGGACGGAAAGGCGACGCAGGCGGCACCTTCGAGGAAGGCGAGGGCCTCCTCGGCCGCCTCCCAGGTCGGATTGTCGGTCCGGCCGTAGTGATGGACGCCACCCGGTTCGCCCGGCAGGTGGAAAGTCGATGCGAGGGTGATCGGCAGCGGAACCGGGTCTCCCTTGGCCAGGTGCGCGCGCCGCAGATGCTGCAGCCTTCCGGCGTCCGGTGTCTTGTCGTGCATCGCGGCCTTCCCATGCTGCGTTTGTCGACAGGCCTAGCGGCAGCTTCGCGCCGACGCAAGAAACGCGTTGCCGGGCCGATCCTTGCCGGCACTAACGCTTCGTTAGTCTTAATGGAGGATAAAGGCGCTCTGACCGGTAATGGGCGAAGACTGCGTCCGATCCGGCCAGTCTTGCGTATCTGGTCCCGTTGACGCCCATAATGCCCCATGTTATCCCATGAAGGACCCCTCGGACACGGTGAAAGCGGCTTCTTGTGGCCGGCGCGCAGCGCCGCCCATGGCCCGGTTCGTGGCTGCGCGGGGTTCGTCGCGACCTCGGTCGCGGGGCGTGGGAACAGGAGGGCAGCGGCGGCCACGCCGCCTGCACAGGATGGACCGGTATCTGTCGAGCGCGATCAACAGGCTGGACGCGAAGGGGCGGGTGTCGGTCCCGGCGCACTTCCGCTCGGTGCTGCAGCGCAGCGGTCAATCCGATCTCTATGCGCTGAGGGCCCTCGACGTGCCGGCCATGGATGTCGGCGGGCCGGACCTTCTCGATCTCTACGAGCAGCGGATCGCGCAGGAGGATCCGTTCCTCCAGATGGCCTCGGACATGTCGTTCTTCGTGCATGGCGACGGGGCGTTCCTGAAGGTGGACCAGGACGGCCGCATCACGATGAGCGAATTCATCCGGAGCCATACCGGGATCACGACGGAGGTCGCATTCGTCGGCCGGGGCCGCTTCTTCCAGATCTGGTCGCCGGACCGGTTCGAGGCGCACCGCGCGACGGTTCGCGACCGGCTGCTCAGGCTCAGACAAGCTTCGTCGGAGATAAGCAAGGGGGCACCGGGATGATGACGGGCCACGGCGAGGGTTCCCTCGCGGTTGGCGGACCGGCCCGTCACATCCCGGTACTTCTCCGCGAGGTTCTCCAGGCACTCGGGGCTGCTCCGGGACAGACCGTGATCGACGGCACGTTCGGCGCCGGCGGCTATACGCGCGCCATCCTCGCGGCGGGTGCGGACGTCATCGCCATCGACCGCGATCCGGACGCCATCGCCGCGGGCCGCAGCCAGGAGCAGCAGGCCGAGGGCCGGCTCAGGCTCGTCCACGCACCGTTCTCGCAGCTCGGCGATCAGGCGGACGGCGTCGACGGGGTGGTCCTCGACATCGGCGTGTCGTCGATGCAGATCGACCAGGCGGAGCGCGGCTTCTCGTTCCGCGCCGAGGGACCGCTCGACATGCGCATGGCGCAGCGCGGCCTGTCGGCGGCCGAAGTGGTCAACAGCTTCAAGCCGGCGGATCTGACGCGCATCTTCGGCCTGCTCGGCGAGGAGCGCCATGCCGGCCGCATCGCGCGGATGATCGACAAACGCCGCGCAACCAGGCCCTTCGTCACCACCCTCGACCTTGCGCAGGCGATCGCCGACCTCGTCGGCTTCCCGCCGCGCGAGCGCATCCATCCGGCGACGCGCGTCTTCCAGGCGCTGCGCATCTACGTCAACGACGAGCTGGGCGAGCTCGCCAGGGCGCTGCTCGGCGCCGAGCAGGTGCTCCGGCCGGGCGGCCGCCTGGTGGTCGTGACCTTCCATTCGCTCGAAGACCGCATGGTCAAGCGGTTCATCGCCGATCGTTCGGTGAGCATGGCCGGCTCGCGCCACCTGCCGGAGAGGGCGGGCGACGAGCCGACCTTCGACAAGGCCGGCGGCGTCGTTGCGCCCGGCGAGGACGAGATGGCGGCCAACCCGCGGGCCCGCTCGGCCAAGCTGCGGGCCGCCCGCCGCACGGCGGCGCCGGCGCGCCGCGCCGATCTCGATTTCTTCGGGCTTCCCAGGCTCCCGCAGTTGCGCCAGCCGGCAGAGAGGTAAGCGTGTTTCGTACCAGTGACATGGTGTTGATCGCGGTGATGGTGGGTGCCGCCGCCTTCACCTACAAGACCAAGCAGGAGGCCGAGCACGAACTCGCCACCGTCCGCAAGCTCGAATCCTCGATCCGGTTCGAGAAGGATTCGATCGACCTTCTGCAGGCCGACTGGAGCCTGCTCACCCAGCCGGCGCGCTTGCAGAAGCTGGCCGAGGCCTACCAGGCCGACCTGCAGCTCGGGCCGGTCCAGCCCCACCAGTTCGCGCGGATCGCCGAAGTGCCGCTTCGGCCGCTCGGCATCAACGACATCATCGGGCAGTCCCTCGAAGCGACGCTCGAGGAGCTGACCACGGACCAGACCACGACAGGCGCGGTGGCAGACCAATGAAGAACTGGCTGAAGATCGCATCCCGGAAGGTGCCGGCCGGCTCGATCGTCGTCGACGGCGTGCGCAAGACCACCGGTGGCAGGACCCGCACGCGCGTTGCCATGACGATGGCGGTGTTCTTCGGCATCTACGCCTCGATCGGCGGCAGGCTGGTCTATTTCGCCATGCAGGAGCCCGACACGGGGGCCGCGCCGCAGTCGCGCGTCACCGCGGCCCGGCCGGACATCGTCGACCGCAACGGCCAATTGCTGGCCACCGACATCCGCACCGCATCGCTGTTTGCCGAGCCGCGCCGCATCGTCGATGCCGACGAGGTCATCGAGAAGCTGAGCACGGTGCTGCCCGATCTGCAGATGGAGCAGACCTATCACAAGCTGCGCAGCGGGGCCGGCTTCGTCTGGCTGAAGCGCCAGCTTACGCCCAAGCAGCAGGCCGACATCATGGCGCTCGGCCTGCCGGGCATCGGCTTCCGCACCGAGAAGCGCCGCTTCTATCCCGGCGGCCCGACCGCCTCCCACATCCTCGGCCTGACCAACATCGACAACAAGGGCATCGCGGGGATGGAGAAATACATCGACGACAGCGGTCTGGCCGACCTCCAGGCGACCGGCCTGGCGGCCGACCTGGAGCCGGTCAAGCTGTCGATCGACCTGCGCGTGCAGCATATCGTGCGCGACGAGATCGCCCAGGCGATGGAGCGCTATCATGCCATCGCGGCCGGCGCCGTCGTGCTCGACATCGATACCGGCGAGGTCCTGGCGATGGCCTCGGTGCCGGACTTCGATCCGAACAACCCGTTCAACGCGCTCGACAAGGATCACCTGAACCGCATGACCGGCGGCGTCTACGAGATGGGCTCGACGGTCAAGAGCTTCACGACCGCCATGGCGCTCGATTCCGGCAAGGTGACGCTGGAGAGCAAGTTCGACGCGACGCGTCCGATCACCATCGGACGCCAGACGATCCGCGACTTCCACGGCAAGCATCGCGTGCTCAGCGTGCCGGAGGTGTTCATCTACTCCTCCAATATCGGCTCGGCCCGCGAGGCGGACGTCGTCGGCGTCGAGGGCCACCGTGCCTTTCTCCAGCGCATGGGCCTGCTGACCCGGCTGACGACCGAACTTCCCGAAGTGGCGAAACCCACCGAACCGCGGGTCTGGAAGAAGGTGCATTCGATCACAGCCTCCTTCGGACACGGTTTTTCGACCACGCCGCTGCAGACGGCGGTGGGCGCGGCCGCGCTGATGACGGGCACGCTGCTGCCGCCGACCTTCCTGCCGCGCACCCCGCAGGAGGCCACCGAGGTCGGCAAGCGGGTTGTGACCGACTATACGGTCGAAGGGATGCGCTATCTCTATCGCCTGAATGCCGAGAAGGGCTCGGGCAAACGCGCCGAGGTCGTCGGCTATCGCGTCGGCGGCAAGACCGGGACGGCCGAGAAGGTGGTCAACGGGCGCTATTCCTCCGACAAGCGGTTCAACGCCTTCGTCGCCGCGTTCCCGATGGACAAACCGCGCTACATCGTGCTGTCGATCATCGACGAGCCGAAGCCGGAGAAGCCGGGCATGGGCGCGACGGCCGGTTCGAACGCCGCGCCGATCGTCGCCAACATCATCCGCCGCTCCGCCGCCATGCTTGGCGTCGAGCCCGAATTCGGCCATGAGACCGAAGCAACTGTCGTCTCCACGGAGTGATTCCAGGCGCGCTTGCCGGCGCGCCGTTCGTGTATTTCAGCACCGAAGATTGCGCCAAACCCGATGAAGCTTTCCGACCTTTCCGAGATCCTTCCTTCCGCGCCCGGCCTCGACGGCAAGGCCGTGGCTGGCGTCACGTCCGATTCCAGGACCGTCGTTGTCGGCTCGGTGTTCGTCGCGGTGCCGGGGACGAAGGCGGATGGCGCCGCCTATGCAAGGGACGCCGCCAGCCGGGGTGCGATCGCGGTGATCGCCGGGAAGGGTGCGTCCGTCGGCGAGATCGGCGTGCCGGTGATCCACGTCGACGACGCGCGGCTGGCGCTGTCGCGGATCGCCGCCCGCTTTTTCGCGCGGCAGCCGGCGACGATGGTCGCCGTCACCGGGACCAGCGGAAAGACCTCGGTCGCCTCGTTCACGCGGCAGATCTGGGATCATGCCGGGTTCGCCGCGGCCAGCATCGGCACGACCGGCGTCGTGGCGCCGGGCCGCAACGACTACGGCTCGCTGACCACGCCGGATCCCGTCGAGCTGCATCGCCTGCTCGCCGAACTCGCCGATTCGGGTGTCACCCATGCCGCCATGGAGGCGTCCAGCCACGGTCTCGACCAGCGCCGTCTCGACGGGGTGAAGCTCGCCGCCGGCGCCTTCACCAATCTCGGCCGCGACCACATGGACTACCATCCGACCGTCGAACACTACATGGCGTCGAAGATGCGCCTGTTCGATACGCTGCTGGCGAAGGGCGCGCCGGCGGTGATCTTTGCCGACGATGCCTGGTCGGCGCAGGCCATCTCGGCCGCCAGGGCGGCCGGGCTGCGGGCGCTGACGGTCGGCCGCAAGGGCGATTTCCTTGCGCTCAAGCGCGTCGAGCATGAGCGCTACCGGCAGCGTGCCGAGATCGAGCACGCCGGCGTCATCCACGAGATCGACCTGCCGCTCGCCGGCGACTTCCAGATCTACAACGCGCTGGTCTCGGCCGGCCTGGCGATCGCCACCGGGACCGATGCCGGCAAGGCGCTCCGCTCCCTGGAGAAGCTGAAAGGCGCGCCGGGCCGCCTCGACCTGGTCGGAACCAACGCCGCCGGTGCGCCGGTCTATGTCGACTATGCGCACAAGCCGGACGCGCTGGAGAACGTGCTGGCGTCGGTCCGCCCGTTCACGACGGGCCGGGTCATCGTCGTCTTCGGCTGCGGCGGCGACCGCGACCGCGGCAAACGGCCGATCATGGGCGAGATCGCGACGCGGCTGGCCGATGTCGCCATCGTCACCGACGACAATCCGCGCTCCGAGGTTCCGGCCGAGATCCGCGCCGCCATCCTGGCCGCGGCGCCGGGTGCGATCGAGATCGCCGACCGCCGCGAGGCGATCCGCGAGGCGGTGTCGATGCTGCGGGCAGGCGACACGCTGATCGTCGCCGGCAAGGGACATGAGGAAGGCCAGACGATCGGTGCGAAGACCTATCCGTTCTCGGACCACGAAGAGGTTCGCACAGCGCTGAGGGAGCACGCCCGATGAGCCTGCTCTGGAGCGCCGACGGCCTGATCGCGGCGATGCATGGCCGGCCGGTCGGCACGATGCCCGACGGCATCACCGGCGTATCGATCGACAGCCGTTCGCTGCAGCCCGGCGAGGCCTTCTTCGCCATCAAGGGCGAGACGATGGACGGCCACGACTTCGCGACCGCGGCGGTCAAGGCCGGCGCGGCGCTGCTGGTCGTCGCCGAAGGCAAGCTTCCGGCTCTGGGCCGCCTGACCGCGCCGATGATCGTTGTGCCCGACGTCTTGGCGGCTCTCGAGAACCTGGGCCGTGCGGCGCGGGCGCGCAGCCGCGCCAAGGTGATCGCCGTCACCGGTTCGGTCGGCAAGACGACCACCAAGGAAGCGTTGCGGCACGTGCTGTCGGCGGTGGGCACCGTGCATGCGTCGGACAAGTCGTTCAACAATCACTGGGGCGTGCCGCTGACGCTGGCGCGCCTGCCGGCCGATGCCGACTATGCGGTGTTCGAGATCGGCATGAACCATGCGGACGAGATCCGGCCGCTGGTGAAGATGGTCCGGCCGCATGTCGCCATCATCACGCTGATCGCCGCGGCGCATCTCGGACACTTCAAGGACCTGGATGCGATCGCCCAGGCCAAGGCCGAGATCTTCGAGGGAATCGAGCCTGGCGGCACGGCGCTGCTCAATCGCGACGACAGCCGCTGGAAACTCCTCGAAGGCCTCGCCAGGCAGGCCGGCGTCGAGCATGTCGCGGGATTCGGCGAGAACGCCAGGGCCCAGTACCGGCTGGTGAAATGCGCGCTGGCCGCCGGCCATTCGGACATCACCGTCAAGCTCGGCAGCAAGGCGGTCGACCTGCGGATCGGCGCGCCAGGCCGCCACATCGTCCAGAATGCGCTGGCGGTGATCGGCGCGGCGCGGATCGCCGGCGCCGACATCGGCAAGGTGGCGGCGGCCTTCGCGACGCTGCAGCCGGAGCGCGGCCGCGGGCGGCAGCACCGGCTGGCCGTCGGCGAGGGCACGTTCACCCTGATCGACGAGAGCTACAACGCCAATCCCGCCTCGATGAAGGCGGCGATCGACCTGCTGGACGCCACCCCTCCGCAGGACGGAGGGCGGCGTATCGCGGTGCTCGGCGACATGCTGGAGCTCGGCGACCATGCGGCGCGGCTGCATGCCGGGATCGCAGCCGACATCGCGGCGACGCGCACCGAGATCGTGCTGACGGCCGGACCGCTGATGCGCAGCCTCGCCGACAACATGCCGTCCGGGGTGACCGGGGAGTACCGGCCGACGGTCGAGGAATTGAAGCCGGTGCTGCTGGACACCGTGGGGCCGGGCGATGTCGTGATGGTGAAGTCGTCGAACGGGGCAGGCTTCGCCAAACTTGTAAATGCACTGCTCGACAGGTTTCCGGCGCAGGCCGGCGACCCGACATCCAGCTAAGCGAGGAACCGGGGACTTATGCTGACGCTGCTGGTGAGTTTTTCCGAGCATGTCTCGGTGTTCAACATCTTCCGCTACATCACGTTCCGCACCGGCGGCGCGATGATCACCGCCGCGCTGATCGTCTTCATCTTCGGGCCGCGCATCATCGATTCGCTGCGCATCCGGCAAGGCAAGGGCCAGCCGATCCGCGCCGACGGCCCGCAGACGCATTTCAAGAAGGCCGGTACGCCGACCATGGGCGGCCTGATGATCATTTCCGGCATCGTCGGGTCGTCGCTGCTCTGGGCCAACGTCACCAGCGTCTATGTCTGGGTCGTTCTGCTGGTGACGCTCGGCTTCGGGGCGATCGGCTTCTACGACGACTACCTCAAGGTGACGAAGCAGTCGCACAAGGGCTTTTCCGGCAAGGCGCGCCTCGGCATCGAGTTCGCCATCGCGGCGATCGCCGGCTGGGCGATCATGCACAACGGCCAGGAGCCGTTCTCCTCGTCGCTGACCTTTCCGTTTCTGAAAGACCTGATCATCAATCTCGGCTGGTTCTTCGTGCCGTTCTCGTGCTTCGTCATCGTCGGCGCCGGCAATGCCGTGAACCTGACGGACGGGCTGGACGGGCTGGCGATCGTGCCGATCATGATCGCGGCGGCGTCCTTCGGCATGATCGCCTATCTGTCGGGCAACGCGGTCTTCGCCGAATATCTGCAGATCCACTTCGTGCCGGGCACAGGCGAACTCGCCGTCATCCTCGGCGCGGTGATCGGCGCGGGCCTCGGCTTCCTGTGGTTCAACGCGCCGCCGGCGGCGATCTTCATGGGCGACACCGGTTCGCTCGCCATGGGCGGCCTGATCGGCGCGATCGCGGTGGCCACCAAGCACGAATTCGTGCTCGCCATCATCGGCGGCCTGTTCGTCATGGAAGCGCTGTCGGTGATCATCCAGGTCGGCTTCTTCAAGGCGACGGGAAAGCGCGTCTTCCTGATGGCGCCGATCCATCATCATTTCGAAAAGCTCGGCTGGACCGAAAGCCAGGTGGTGATCCGCTTCTGGATCATCGCCGTCATCCTGGCGCTCGTCGGCCTGTCTTCGCTCAAGCTGAGATAGCGTCCATGATCCCGGCGCGCTCGTTTTCCGGCAAGAAGGTCGCCCTGTTCGGGCTCGGCGGGTCCGGCCTTGCGACCGGACGGGCGCTCGTCGAAGGCGGCGCGGAGGTGCTCGCCTGGGACGACAATCCCGACAGCGTCGCCAAGGCCGCCGCGGCGGGCATCGTCACCGGCGACCTGCGCGCCGCCGACTGGAGCGGATTTGCGTCCTTCGTGCTGTCGCCCGGGGTCCCGCTGACCCACCCGAAGCCGCACTGGTCGGTCGAACTGGCACGCGGCGCCGGCGTAGAAGTCATCGGCGACATTGAACTGTTCGCCCGCGAGCGCACACGCGCGGCGCCCGGCGCGCCGTTCATCGCCATCACCGGCACCAACGGCAAGTCGACCACCACGGCGCTCACCGCGCACATCCTCAGATCGGCCGGCCGCGACACCCAGATGGGCGGCAATATCGGCCGCGCCGTGATGACGCTCGACCCGCTGCGGGCGGACCGCTTCTATGTGGTCGAGTGCTCGTCCTACCAGATCGACCTGTCCCCCTCGATCAACCCGACCGCCGGCATCCTGCTCAACCTGACGCCGGACCACCTCGACCGCCACGGCACGATGCAGCACTACGCTGAAGTCAAGGAACGCCTGGTCTCGGGCAGCGACCTGGCGATCATCGGCATCGACGACATCTACTGCGCGCAGATTGCAGATCGCCTCGAGAAGGCCGGCAAGCCGGTCGTGCGCATCTCGAAGCGGCTGGCGCTGGCCGACGGCTACTACGCCGACGGGACCAATCTGATGGAAGCCATCGACGGCCGCTACAGCCGCATCGGCTTCCTCGAAGGCATCGGCTCGCTGCGTGGCCAGCACAATGCGCAGAACGCGCTGGCGGCGGTGGCGGCCTGCCTGAAGGTCGGGCTCGACCTCGGCGAGATCCAGTCCGGCCTCGACACGTTCCCCGGCCTGGTGCACCGCATGGAGCAGGTCGGGCGCAAGGGAAGGGTGCTGTTCGTCAACGATTCCAAGGCGACGAACGCCGACGCGGCGGCGCCCGCCCTGTCGAGCTTCCCGCGCATCTACTGGATCGCCGGCGGCCTGCCCAAGGAAGGCGGCATCGAGACATTGCGCTCCTTCTTTCCGCGCATCGCCCGTGCCTACCTGATCGGCGAGGCGGCGCCGGCGTTTTCGGCGACGCTCGGCGAAGCGGTGCCCTACGAGATCTCCGGGACGCTCGACGCGGCGGTCGAGCATGCGGCGCGCGACGCCGCGGCGGACGAGACCGGCGAAGTGGTCGTGCTGCTTTCGCCGGCCTGCGCCAGCTTCGACCAGTTCAAGAATTTCGAGGTGCGGGGCGATGCCTTCCGCGCCGCCGTGCAGTCGATCCCCGACGTCACCCCCATCGGAGGGACACGCTGATGCAAAGCCGCCTCGACCGCAGCCCCGTCGCCGTCTGGTGGCGCACGATCGACCGCTGGTTTCTGGCGGCGTTCCTGATGCTGATGGGGCTGGGCATCATCCTGTCCTTCGCCGCGAGCCCGGCGGTGGCCGAACGCATCGGCCTCGACAGCTTCCACTTCGCGACGCGGCAGATCATCTACATGCTGCCGGCGCTCGGCGCGCTGCTCGCCGTCTCGTTCCTGACGCCGAGGCAGGTGCGCCGCATGGCGATCATCATGCTCGGAATCGCGCTGGTGCTGATGGTCGCGGTGCTGAAGATCGGCGTCGAGGTCAAAGGCGCCCATCGCTGGGTGTCGTTCATGGGCGTGTCGATCCAGCCGTCCGAATTCCTGAAGCCCGCCTTCGTCATCGTCTGCGCCTGGCTGTTCGCGGAAAAGGCGCGCCATCCCGGCGTCCCCGGCAACCTCATGGCGCTCGGACTGCTCGGCGTCGTGGTGCTGCTGCTGGTCTCGCAGCCCGACCTCGGCCAGACCATCCTGATCACCGGCACCTGGGGCGTCATGTTCTTCATGGCCGGCATGCCCTGGCTGTGGATCATCGTGATCGGCTGCGTCGGCGTGGTCGGCGCGTTCGGCGCCTACTTCACCCTCGACCACGTCGCGAGCCGCATCGACCGCTTCCTGACGGGCGAGGGCGACACGTTCCAGGTCGACATGGGGCGCGACGCGGTGATCAACGGCGGCTGGTTCGGCGTCGGTCCGGGCGAGGGCGTCGTCAAGCGCATGATCCCGGACAGCCACGCCGACTTCGTCTTCGCGGTCGCCGGCGAGGAATACGGCATCATCATGTGCTTCCTGATCATGTCGCTGTTCGCCTTCGTCGTGCTGCGCGGCCTGAGCATCGCGCTGCGCGAGCAGGACGACTTCACCCGCTACGCGGTGTCCGGACTGGTCTGCGTGTTCGGCTTCCAGTCGATCATCAACATGGGCGTGAACCTGCAGATGATGCCGGCCAAGGGCATGACGCTGCCGTTCATCTCCTATGGCGGCTCGTCGCTGATCGCCATCGCCATCTCGATGGGCATGGTGCTGGCGCTGACCCGCAACAAGCCGGCGCGCCGGCGCGAGCCGGGCGTCGCCATGCTGGCCCGCCACGCCCTGCCGGCGGAATGACGCGGCATGCCCAAGGGAACGATCCTGCTGGCCGCCGGAGGGACGGGCGGTCATCTCTTTCCGGCGGAAGCGCTGGCGCATGAACTCATCGCCCGCGGCTGGCGGGTCGATCTGGCGACCGACGACCGTGCCGGCCGCTACATCACCAATTTCCCGGCGACGAAGACGCATGGGATAAGCTCCGCGACCCTCGGATCGCGCAACCCCTTCGCGCTGCTTCGCGCCTTCTGGACGATCTGGAGCGGTGTCCGGCAGGCTTCGAGGGTGATCGCCGCCATCAAGCCCGACGCTGTCGTCGGCTTCGGCGGCTATCCCACCCTTCCGCCGCTCTATGCGGCGACGCGCCGCCGCGTGCCGACGCTGATCCATGAGCAGAATGCGGTGATGGGGCGTGCCAACAAGGCGCTGTCCGGCCGTGTCGATGCGATCGCCGGCGGGTTTCTGGAGCCCGGCGAGGGACCGATCGGCTCCAAGATCGTCACGACCGGCAATCCGGTGCGTCCGGCCATCCTCAAATCTGCCGCCACGCCCTACCTTCCTTCCGCGGCCGGCGAGCCGTTCCGCCTTCTGGTGTTCGGCGGCAGCCAGGGCGCGCAGTTCTTCTCGGACGCCGTGCCGCCGGCGGTCGCGCTGCTTCCCGAGGCGCTGCGGAACCGGCTGCGCGTGGTGCAGCAGGCGCGCGCCGAAGACGTGGCACGGGTGAAGGCGGCCTATGCGGCGCTCCATATCCCGGCCGAGGTGGCTCCGTTCTATTCCAACATGGCCGAGCGGATCGCCGCCGCGCATCTCGTCGTCTCGCGCTCCGGCGCCTCGACGGTCTCGGAAGTCGCGGTGATTGGCAGGCCGGCGCTGTTCGTGCCCTTTCCCTATGCGCTCGACCACGACCAGGCCGCCAACGCGGCCAATCTCGCGGCCTCGGGAGGGGCGGAGGTCCATGCCCAGTCGACGCTTTCGCCGGAGCGGATCGCGTCGCTGCTGTCCGGACTGATGGAGGCGCCGGAGCGGCTTGCGGCGATGGCCGCGGCGACGAAGACGGCCGGCAAGCCGGGGGCGGCGCGGTTGCTCGCCGATCTCACAGAGGCTATTGCGAGAGGAACAAGCCTCGCCGACTTCAGACAAGGGACACGCTCATGAAAATGCCGCAGACGATCGGGCTGGTGCATTTCATCGGCATCGGCGGCATCGGCATGAGCGGCATCGCCGAGGTGCTGCACACCCTCGGCTACAAGGTGCAGGGATCGGACCAGGCCGACGGCGCCAACATCCAGAGGCTGCGCGACAAGGGCATCACCTGCTTCGTCGGCCATCGTGCCGAAAATGTCGGCGATGCCGAAGTCGTCGTGGTCTCGACGGCCATCAGGAAAAGCAATCCCGAACTCGTCGCCGCCCGCGAAAAGCTGCTGCCGATCGTGCGGCGTGCCGAGATGCTCGCCGAGCTGATGCGCTTCCGCCAGGCGGTGGCGATCGGCGGCACCCACGGCAAGACCACGACCACCTCGATGGTGGCGGCGCTGCTCGATGCCGGCGCACTCGACCCGACCGTCATCAATGGCGGCATCATCAATGCCTACGGCACCAATGCCCGCATGGGCGCCGGCGACTGGATGGTGGTGGAGGCGGACGAGAGCGACGGCACCTTCCTGAAGCTGCCGGCGGAGATCGCGGTCGTCACCAATATCGACCCGGAGCATCTCGACCACTACGGCAGTTTCGAGCGGGTCCGCGAAGCCTTCCGGCAATTCGTCGAGAACGTGCCCTTCTACGGCTTCGGCGTGATGTGCACCGACCACCCGGAGGTGCAGGCGCTGGTCGGCCGCATCGAGGATCGCCGCGTCATCACCTATGGCGAGAACGCGCAGGCCGACGTGCGCTTCCTGCGTCACCGCATGGACGGCGGAGCATCGCTGTTCGATGTCGAGATCCGCGACCGCAAGACCGGTGCCACGACCGCGATTTCCGACATCCGCCTGCCGATGCCGGGCCGGCACAACGTCTCCAACGCCACAGCGGCGATCGCCGTGGCGCATGAGCTGGGCATTCCGGGCGAGGCGATCCGCAAGGGTCTGTCGACCTTCGGCGGCGTCAAGCGCCGCTTCACGCCGACCGGCATCTGGAACGGCGTGCGCATCTTCGACGACTACGGCCATCATCCCGTCGAGATCAAGGCGGTGCTGCGCGCCGCGCGCGACGCCACGGACGGCAAGGTGATCGCGATCGCCCAGCCGCATCGCTACACGCGCCTGCACGACCTGTTCGACGACTTCTCCACCTGCTTCAACGATGCCGACACGGTGATGGTCGCTCCCGTCTACGCGGCCGGCGAGGATCCGATCGACGGCGTCACCTCCGACGCGCTCGCGCAGCGCATCCGCGCCGGCGGCCATCGCGACGCCCGCTTCATCGAGGGTCCGGCGGCGATCGTGCCGATCGTGCGCGACATCGCCCGCGACGGCGACTTCGTGGTGTTCCTGGGTGCCGGCAACATCACCCAATGGGCCTATGCGCTGCCGCGCGAACTCGGCGGGGATGCGGCATGAAGGCAGGCGACAGGCTCCTCGCCGACCTCGGCGGCCGGCTCGACGGTCTGCGCGGCCGCATGACGGTCGATGCCGACATGGAAAAGTACACCTGGTTCCGCGTCGGCGGTTCGGCGGACGTGCTCTATCAGCCGGCCGACGAGGACGACCTCGCTGCCTTCATGAAGGCGGTGCCGGAGGACATTCCCGTCACCACGGTCGGCATCGGCTCCAACCTCCTGGTGCGCGAAGGCGGCATACCGGGCTTCACGGTGCGGCTGTCGGCGCGCGGCTTCGGCGAGGCCGAGGCGGTCTCGCAGACGCGCATCCGCGCCGGCGCGGCCATTCCCGACAAGCATGTGGCGGCGATCGCGCTCAAGGCCGGGATCGGCGGCTTCCATTTCTACTACGGCATCCCCGGCTCGATCGGCGGTGCCTTGCGGATGAACGCCGGCGCCAACGGCGTCGAGACCCGCGAGCGCGTCGTCGAGGTGCGCGCGGTGGACCGCAAGGGGCGGATCCATGTGCTGTCGAACGACGAGATGGGCTATGCCTACCGGCATTCCGCGGCCCCGGACGACCTGATCTTCACCTCGGCGGTGATGGAAGGCTTTCCGGAGAAGGCCGATGCCATCCGCGCCGCGATGGACGCCGTGCAGCATCATCGCGAGACGGTGCAGCCGATCCGCGAGAAGACCGGGGGCTCGACCTTCAAGAACCCGGAAGGGACCTCGGCCTGGAAGGAAATCGACAAGGCCGGTTGCCGCGGGCTGATGATCGGCGGGGCGCAGATGTCGCCCATGCACTGCAACTTCATGATCAATACGGGCATGGCCACGGGCTACGACCTGGAATATCTGGGCGAGACCGTCCGGGCCCGTGTCCTGGAGACGTCGGAAGTCAAATTGCATTGGGAGATCAAGCGGCTGGGCCGGTTTCGCGCGGGTCGCGAAGTGCAGCCCTTCCTCGGCCGGCTGCTCTGACGCCGGCGATCCGCCGTTGCGGTTCCGGGTGAGTCCAAAATGCAATAGTGGCGGGCCGATGTGGGTTTCGTGCCGCCGCATTTCGCGCTCGCGACAATCAGCGCTTGCCACGGAATCCGACCTCTGATTCTGTCCTCCCGACGGCGTTTCCTGATTTGAGTCGAGCGGCGCGTGTCTGGCGAGGGGGCTTGCCGGAACGCATGGACTCTGTCTGCGGGCCGGCGTCCTTTGCGGTGCGAGGGTGTATCCTGGATGTCGAAGAAGCATGTGGCAGTTCTCTACGGAGGATTCTCGTCCGAAAGGCCGGTCTCCCTGTCGTCGGGAACCGCATGCGCCGATGCACTGGAGGCCGAAGGCTATCGCGTGACGCGGGTCGACGTCGCCCGCGACGTCGGTTCCGTGCTGGCCGGGCTGAAGCCCGACGTGGCGTTCAATGCGCTGCACGGCCCGTTCGGCGAGGACGGCACGATCCAGGGCATCCTCGAATATCTTGCGATTCCCTATACGCATTCGGGCGTGCTCGCCTCCGCCCTGGCGATGCACAAGGAGCAGGCCAAGCGGATCGCCAAGGCTGCGGGAGTGCCGGTCGCCGAATCGCGGGTCATGGACCGGCATTCGATCCGCAACCAGCATCCGATGAAGCCGCCTTATGTCGTGAAGCCGGTGAACGAGGGCTCGAGCTTCGGCGTCGTCATCGTCAAGGAGGGGCAGACGGCGCCGCCGCAGGCCGTGAGCTCCGAGGACTGGCGGTATGGCGACAGGGTCATGGTGGAGCGCTACGTCTACGGCCGGGAGCTGACCTGCGCCGTCATGGGCGATGTGGCGCTGGGGGTCTGCGAGATCGTTCCGACCGGCCACGCCTTCTACGACTACGACTCCAAGTATGTGCCGGGCGGTTCAAAACACGTCTGCCCGGCTAAAATTTCACTAAATATTTACCAAAAAGTACAGACACTGGCGCTCAAGGCTCATCAAGCAATCGGCTGCCGGGGCGTCTCCCGATCTGACTTCCGCTACGACGACCGCCACTCGGAGAATGGCGAGATCGTGTGGCTGGAAGTCAATACGCAGCCAGGCATGACGCCGACATCGCTCGTGCCGGAGATCGCCGCGGAAGCCGGCCATTCCTTCGGCGAGCTGCTGAGTTGGATGGTGGAGGACGCGTCGTGTTCGCGTTGAGGACGGTCAACGGCGGAAGGGCGAACCGGGCCGGCGCCGCGGGCGTCGACCGATTCGTGCTGCCGCGGTCGCTGCGCCGCCCGGCCCGCGTGTTCGCGCGGCTGGGGACCGGCGATTTCGTGCCGCCGCGTTTCGCCGCGACGATGATCTCCGCCGCCCTGTTCGCCGCCGCCGGCCTCTATGGTGCCTATCTCGGTGGGCTGATGCCGGAAGTGGCGCAGGCCGTGACGGCGCGCACCGGCTTCGCGGTCGACCAGGTACGGGTCGTCGGGCATCGCGAGACCTCCGAGATCGATGTTCTGGAAAAGCTGGATCTTTCCGGCTGGACCTCGCTCATCGGCTTCGACGTCGACAAGGCCCGCGACCGGGTGGCGGAGCTGCCCTGGGTCGAGGGGGCCTCGGTGCGCAAGGTCTATCCCGAGATGCTGGAGGTGCGCATCCAGGAGCGCGTGCCGTTCGCCATCTGGCAGCACGGCGGAGAACTCTCGATCATCGGCGCGGCCGGCAACGTGATCGTTCCCTTTACCGGCGGGCGTCACGCCGGCCTGCCGCTCGTCGTCGGGGCGGGGGCCGCGGAACGTGCCAAGGACTTCGTCGACAAGATCGCCCGCTTCCCGAGCATTGCCGCGCGCGTCAAGGGCTATGTCCTGGTTTCGCAGCGCCGCTGGAACCTGTTCCTCGACAACGGCCTGACCGTGAAGCTGCCGGCCCAAGGCGAGGATGCCGCCCTCGCGGCGCTGGTCGACATGGCGCGCGACAAGGACCTGTTCCGGCGCGACGTCGCCTCGGTCGACATGCGCCTGGCCGACCGTGTCGTGGTGCGGCTCTCCACCGAGGCGATGGAGGCCCGCGAGGCGTCGCTGAAGAAGGGCGGCTCCAAGAAGGCGAAGCCGGAGAAGCGCATATGAGCTGGCTTGGCAAGCAGAACGCCAGCGGTGCCGGCCGTGCCGGCATCATCACCGTGCTCGACGTGGGGTCGACCAAGGTGTGTTGCGTCGTCGCCCAGCTTCGGCCTGCCGAATCCAGCCAGCAGTTGCGCGGCCGGACCCACAAGGCGAAGGTCATCGGCATCGGGCATCAGCGTTCGCACGGCGTGAAATCGGGCGTGGTCGTCGATCTCGACCGCGCCGAGCATGCGATCCGCCTGGCTGTCGATTCGGCCGAGCGCATGGCCGGGCTGACCATCGATTCGCTCATCGTCAACCTGACGGCGGGCCGGCTGAAGAGCCACATCTATACCGCGACGGTGAATCTCGGCGGCCACGAGGTGGGCGACGGCGACGTGCGGCGGGTCCTGGCGGCGGGCGCGAAACAGTCGCTGAAGGCCGACCGCGACGTGGTTCACGCCCTGCCGGTGACCTTCTCGCTGGACGGCGAGCGCGGCGTGCGCGATCCGCGCGGCATGGTCGGGGAAACCCTCGGCGTCGATATGCATGTGATGACCGGCGACGCCGCACCGCAGCGCAACCTCGAACTCTGCATCAACCGCTCGCACCTTTCCGTCGAGCGCATGGTGGCGACGCCCTATGCCAGCGGCCTCGCGGCGCTGGTCGACGACGAGCTGGAGATGGGTGCCGCCTGCATCGACATGGGCGGCGGCACGACCACGATCTCGGTGTTCTCCGAAGGCAAGTTCGTCCACGGCGACGCGCTGCCGATCGGCGGCGGCCACGTCACGCTGGATCTCGCCAAGGGGCTGTCGACCCGCTTCGAGGATGCCGAGCGGCTGAAGGTCATGCACGGCACGCTGGTGTCGAACAGCGGCGACGACCGCCTGATGGTGACGGTGCTGCCGATCGGCAGCGAGGACGGCGACGTCCCCCTGCAGGTGCCGCAGTCGGTGGTGACGCGGATCGTCCGGGCCCGCGTCGAGGAGACGCTCGAACTGCTGCGCGACCGGCTGAACAAGTCGGGTTACGGCAATGTCGTCGGCAAGCGCGTGGTGCTGACCGGCGGCGGCAGCCAGCTCGCCGGCATGCCCGACACGGCCCGCCGCATCCTCGGACGCAATGTGCGGATCGGCCGTCCGCTCGGCGTTTCAAGCCTTCCGGAAGCGGCAAAGGGACCGGCCTTCGCGGCGGCGGTCGGACTGATGATCTATCCGCAGATGGCGGAATTCGAGAACGGACGCATCGGAGCGAGTTCGCGTTTCAGGTCGGCCGGTACGGGCGGGCGGCTGCAGCGTATGGGTCAGTGGTTCAAGGACAGTTTCTAGAAATCGATGGGGTCAACCCCCAACAGCAGCCGCACGGCGGAGCGGCAGGAAAGGCAGAGGACGACAAAATGACGATCAATCTTCGGAGGCCGGACATCACTGAGCTCAAGCCCCGGATCACCGTGTTCGGCGTCGGAGGCGGCGGCGGCAATGCGGTCAACAACATGATCACGGCCGGGCTGCGCGGCGTCGATTTCGTCGTCGCCAACACCGACGCGCAGGCGCTGACCATGTCGAAGGCGGAGCGGCTGATCCAGCTCGGCGCCCACGTCACCGAGGGGCTCGGCGCCGGCTCGCAGCCCGAGGTCGGCCGCGCGGCCGCCGAGGAATGCATCGACGAGATCGTCGACCATCTGTCCAACACCCACATGTGCTTCGTCACCGCCGGCATGGGCGGCGGCACCGGCACCGGCGCTGCGCCCGTGGTGGCGCGCGCCGCCCGCGAAAAGGGCATCCTGACGGTCGGCGTCGTCACCAAGCCGTTCCACTTCGAGGGCCAGCGCCGCATGAAGACGGCGGACATGGGCATCGAGGAGCTGCAGAAATGCGTCGACACGCTCATCGTCATCCCCAACCAGAACCTGTTCCGCCTGGCCAACGACAAGACCACCTTCGCGGATGCCTTCGCGATGGCCGACCAGGTGCTCTATTCGGGCGTCGCCTGCATCACCGACCTGATGGTCAAGGAAGGCCTGATCAATCTCGACTTCGCCGACGTGCGCTCGGTGATGCGCGAGATGGGCAAGGCGATGATGGGCACCGGCGAGGCGTCCGGCGAGGGCCGCGCCATGGCGGCGGCCGAGGCGGCCATCGCCAACCCGCTGCTCGACGAGACCTCGATGAAGGGCGCCAAGGGACTGCTGATCTCGATCACCGGCGGCCGTGACCTCACCCTGTTCGAGGTGGACGAGGCGGCGACCCGCATCCGCGAGGAAGTCGACCAGGATGCCAACATCATCCTCGGCGCGACCTTCGACGAAGAGCTCGAGGGCGTCATCCGGGTTTCGGTCGTGGCGACCGGCATCGACAAGACGGCCGCGGAAATCGCCGCCGCGCCGATCTCGATCCGCCAGCCGATCAAGCAGGTGGCGCAGGCGCCGCGCCCGGCCGATATCCGTCCGGGCACGGAAACGGTGCGAGTCGAGGCTCGCGCGGGCGATCCCGTCGCCGACGCGATCCGCATCGCCGAACAGAATGCCGCGGCGGCGGCGGCCCGGCCGCTGCAGCAGACGGCGGAGGACTTCCGTCCGCAGAGCAAGCTGTTCCAGGCTCCCCCCGAGGCCGTCCCGGCGGCCCAGGCCGGCCTCATCCAGGTCGCGCCGCTGCCGGTCCCCGTTCAGGCGCAGGCGCCGGCGGTGGCCGAATACCACGCGATGGAACGTGCCCAGCCGCAACCGGTGCCGGTGCATCGCGAGCCAGCTCCGGTCGCCGCACAGCCGCGCCTGCCGCGCGTCGAGGACTTTCCGCCGGTCGTGAAGGCCGAGATGGAAGCCAAGTCCCGCCCCGCCGATCATGAGGAACGGGGGCCGATGGGCCTGCTCAAGCGTCTGACCAACGGCCTGACGCGGCGCGAGGAGGAGCCTGCCAAGCTCGAGCCGGCACAGCCGCGCGAAGCCCGGCTGCGCCAGCCGGCGCCGGAGGCCCGCCGCCTCGCCAGCCATGATCCGCAGGTCTACGCGCCGCAGCGCCGGGGCCAGCTCGACGATCACGGCCGCCTGGCGCCGCAGGCCCGCGCGACTCACGACGACGACCATCTGGAGATCCCGGCCTTCCTGCGCCGCCAGGCCAACTGAGGCCGGGCCGCAGCCGTTGCGATCTTTGCGGGCGGGCTCCGACGGGCCCGCCCGCTCTGCATTTTAACTGAATGAAAACAATAACATGTGTAAGCTCAACGGAGCCGTCGAGCGGTAACACAGAGTAAGAAAGCGTGATTTGGCGACACCCCGTCGCGATATTATCTTCGCCCCCAAAAGATGGCAGGATTTTGGTCGAGCCTACGACCTTGATTTTGCCGGGGAAATGGGGCTCGCCGCGACGGTGGGCATCCGTTTCCCGGCGTGTTGGGCACCAAGGGGCTTAATTTGAACGGTTATCAGACCACGCTGAGGACGCACGCGGTGATGAACGGCGTCGGCGTCCATAGCGGCAAGCCGGTCACCATGAGATTCAACCCGGCAGACGCGGATACGGGCGTCGTATTCAAGGTCGTGGACGCCGAGGGTCGCAGCCATCTCGTTCCGGCTCTTTCCAGCGAAGTCGGAGCGACGGCGCTGTGCACCCTGCTCGGCGATGCCTCGGGAGTGCATGTCGGAACTGTCGAGCATGTGATGGCGGCGCTTTTCGGGCTGGGCATCGACAATGTGCTGATCGAGATCGACGGACACGAAGTGCCCGTGATGGACGGCAGTGCCGGCGCCTTCGTCGAAGCGTTCGACCAGGCGGGCATCGAGGAACTCGACACGAAGCGCCGCTATATCCGTGTCCTGAAGCCGGTGCGGATCGACAGCGGCTCGTCCTGGGCGGAGTTCCGGCCCTATCGCGGCACGCGATTCGAGGTCGAGATCGATTTCGACAGCCCGGCCATCGGACGCCAGGCTTTTGCCATCGACATGGACGCGGCGAGCTTCCGCCGCGGCGTGTCGCGGGCGCGCACCTTCGGCTTCATGCGGGACGTGGAGAAGCTCTGGGCCGCCGGATTCGCGCTGGGCTCGTCGCTGGAAAACACCATCGTCATCGGCGACGACGACCGTGTGATCAACATGGAGGGGTTGCGCTTCGCCGACGAGTTCGCGCGGCACAAGACCTTGGACGCGATGGGCGATCTGGCGCTGGCGGGCGCGCGCTTCATCGGCTGCTTCCGCTCCTACAAGGGCGGCCACCGCCTGAACGCCGCGGCGCTCCGGCACCTGCTGTCGGATCGCAGTGCCTTCGAGATCGTCGAGACCGGCCGTCGCGAGCGCGGCCGCGGCGCCGAGATGATCGCCGTCAATGCGCCGGTGTTCGCCCCCTGGGTGATCTGAAGCCGCCCGAGCCTGCGAGAACCGGCCGGGAGCGTGCGGCCGCCATGTGGCGAGGATGGCATCGCGCCACAAAAAAGCGCGATTGCATCCGGATAGCGTTGGCGGAGAGGGTGGTTCTCGGCTAAGGCTGCGGGCCTGTTTTGGACATACGCCGGAGGGCGATCAACGACAATGGCGCTTCATCGCGGAATTCGGAACGTGCGCCTGCGGGGCGTCGTCGTGGCGCTCGCCGTGGCGGGCGCGCCGCTGACACTGTCGGCCTGCATGACGGGTGACGACGACATCGACCTCGCCACCTATGTCGAGCAGACGGAACCGGCCGACGTGCTCTACAACCAGGCCCTGGCCAATATGGACGCCGGCCGGCTTTCCGAAGCCAGCAAGAAGTTCAACGCCATCGACCGCCAGCATCCTTATTCCGAGTTTGCCCGCAAATCGATGGTGATGGGCGCGTTCGCCGACTACCGGCAAGGCAAGTACGAGGAATCGATCGCGTCGGCCAAGCGCTACCTGACGCTCTATCCGGCGACGCCCGATGCCGCCTACGCCCAGTACATCATCGGCCTCTGCTACTATCGCCAGATCCGCGATGTGACGCAGGACCAGAAGGAATCGCGCCGGACCATCGAGGCGATGCAGGAGCTGGTGCAGCGCTGGCCCGAGTCGGAATATGTCGACGACGCGCAGGACAAGATCCGCTTTGCCCGCGACCAGATCGCCGGCAAGGAGATGCAGACCGGACGCTACTATCTCGAGCGGCGCGAGTATCTCGCCAGCGTCAAGCGGTTCCGCTACGTGGTGGAGCACTATTCGAATACGAGGCACATTGAGGAGGCGCTCGCACGCCTGACCGAAGCCTATTACGCCATGGGCCTGACCTCGGAGGCGCAGACCGCCGCGGCGGTGCTTGGCCGGAACTATCCGGAAAGCCAGTGGTACAAGGACTCCTTCAAGCTGCTCAACAGCAATGGCCTGCAGCCGCGCGAGAACGCAGGTTCTTGGATTTCCAAGGCAGGCGCGCTGCTGACCGGCGCCTGACCGTCGGGTCGGGGAAGCGGATTGCATGCCGTGCCCGTGGCGGCCCCTTGCCTCGCGACGCATGACCGCTGGAAACGGCCGCTCCCGGTCCGATACGATCTGACCATGGATCATCGGCACCGAGACATGTCTTCCGGAGGCGCGTGATGCTTTCGCGCCTGTCGATCCGCGACATCGTGCTGATCGAGCGGCTGGATATCGATTTCGCCGAAGGCCTGTCCGTGCTGACCGGCGAGACCGGGGCGGGCAAGTCGATCCTGCTCGATTCGCTGTCTCTGGCGCTGGGGGCCCGCGGCGATGCCTCGCTGGTACGGCACGGGGCCGGGCAGGGACAGGTGACCGCGGTGTTCGACGTGCCGGCCAATCATCCGGTGCGCAGCCTGCTGGCCGACAACGCCATCGAGGACGACGGAGACGTCATCCTGCGGCGCGTGCAGGCCGCGGACGGGCGCACCCGCGTCTTTGTCAACGACCAGCCGGCGAGCGTGGCGCTGATGCGCGACCTCGGCCGCTCGCTGGTGGAGATCCACGGGCAGCACGACGAACGCGCCCTGGTCGATCCGCGCGCGCATCGCGACCTGCTCGATTCGTTCGGCGGGCATCTCGGCGAGGTCCGCAACTGCGCCGCCGCCTGGTCGCGCTGGCGCGAAGCCGAGCAGGCGCTGGCGCGTCACCGCGCCAAGGTCGACGAGGCGGCGCGCGAGGCCGACTATCTGCGCGCCTCTGTCGCCGAATTGTCGCGGCTCGATCCGCAGCCCGGAGAGGAGACCGACCTCGCCGAGATGCGGGCGTCGATGATGCGGGTCGAGAAGATCGCCACCGAGATCCAGGACGCCCAGGACGTGCTCTCCGGTCAGAACTCGCCGCTGCCGCAGATCGCCAGCCTGATGCGGCGCCTGCAGCGCAAGGCGGCCGAGGCGCCCGATCTGCTGGAAGGCGTTGTGAAGTCGCTCGACGAGGCGCTGATCCATCTCGACGCGGCGCAGTCCGGCGTCGACGCGGCGCTGCGCGCCACCGAATACGACCCGCAGAGGCTGGAGAAGGCCGAGGAGCGGCTGTTCGCGCTGCGCGCCGCGGCGCGCAAGCACTCGGTGCAGGTCGACGACCTGGCGGCGCTGCGCGATGCGATGTCGGCCGATCTCGCGGACCTCGACGCGGGCGAGGAGCGGCTTCGCGGGCTCGAGGATCAGGCGCGCGCGGCGCGCAAGGCCTATGACGACATCGCCGCCCGTCTTTCCGTGCTGCGCCAGGCGGCGGCTTCCGCGCTCGAACAGGCGGTGATGGCGGAGCTGCCGGCGCTCAAGCTGGAGCGCGCGGCGTTCATCGTCGAGCAGTCGAGCGACGCCGACGAACGCGGCGAGGAGGGCATCGACCAGGTCGAGTTCTGGGTCCGCACCAATCCCGGCACGCGCGCCGGCCCGATGATGAAGGTCGCTTCGGGCGGCGAGCTGTCGCGCTTCCTGCTGGCGCTGAAGGTGGCGCTGGCCGACCGGGGATCGGCGCCGACGCTGGTGTTCGACGAGATCGATTCCGGGGTCGGCGGCGCCGTCTCCGACGCGATCGGGCAGCGTCTGGCGCGGCTTGCCGGCCGGGTCCAGGTACTCACCGTCACCCATGCGCCGCAGGTCGCGGCGCGGGCCACGACCCATTTCCTGATCGCCAAGTCGGGCGGCTCCGACCGCGTGACCACCGGCGTGCGCGAGATGGACCGTCCGGCCCGGCAGGAGGAGATCGCCCGCATGCTGGCCGGCGAGACCATCACCGAGGAGGCGCGGGCGGCCGCGGCGCGGCTGATGGCGGCCAGTGTCAGTTGACGCCGGCCCGTTGCCCAAATTACCTGCTGCCGCGACCGACGGGGGCGTAGAGGCGTAGGAGACGAGATGGGCACCGATCTGAAATCCGTCCAGGCTCTGTCTTCGGAAGAGGCGGCGGACGAGCTCGAACGGCTTGCCGCGGACATCGCCGAGCACAACCGCCGCTATCATCAGGACGACAGCCCCGTCATATCCGACGCGGAGTTCGACGCGCTCACGCGGCGCAACGCGGAGATCGAGGCGCGCTTTCCCGAGCTCGTGCGCGCCGACAGCCCGTCGGGCGCCGTCGGGGCAGCGCCGGCCGAGGGGTTTGCCAAGGTGCGGCACGGGGTGCCGATGCTCAGCCTCGCCAAAGCCTATACGGACGAAGACGTGGTCGACTTTCTCGAACGCGCGAAGCGCTTCTTCGCGCGCGACGAGGACCTCGACATCGCCTTCACCGCCGAGCCGAAGATCGACGGGCTGTCCGCCTCCCTGCGCTACGAGAACGGCGTCTTCGTGCAGGGCGCGACGCGCGGCGACGGGGCGGTCGGCGAGGACATCACCGCCAACCTCAGGACCATCGCCGACATTCCCCACGAGCTTGCCGGTTCGGGCTGGCCGGAGACCATCGAGATCCGCGGCGAGGTCTATATGAGCTATGCCGAATTCGAGGCGCTGAAGGCGCGATCGGCGGCGAGCGGCGGACAGGACTACGTCAATCCGCGCAACACCGCCGCCGGCTCGCTGCGCCAGAAGGACCCGTCGGTCACCGCGAGCCGCAAGCTGAACTTCTTCGCCTATGCCTGGGGCTTCAGCTCGGAGGACCCGGCGCCGACCCAGTTCGACGCCGTCCGGAAATTCGGCGACTGGGGGTTCAGGATCAGCCCGCTGATGATCCGCGCCGGGACGGTGGAGGAGTTGATCGCCCACTACAGGCGGATCGAGGAGCAGCGGTCGTCGCTCGGCTACGACATCGACGGCGTCGTCTACAAGGTCGACCAGCTCGAGCTGCAGCGCCGCTGGGGCTTCATCAGCGGCGAACCGCGCTGGGCGGTCGCCCACAAGTTTCCCGCCGAACGGGCGACCACGACCTTGCGCGGCATCGACATCCAGGTCGGCCGCACCGGCACGCTGGCGCCGGTGGCGAGGCTCGATCCGGTCGGCGTCGGCGGCGTCACCGTGGAAAACGTTACGCTGCACAACGAGGACTACATCGCCGGCCGCGACAGCAACGGGCTGCCGATCCGCGGTGGAACGGTCGAGAGGCCGGTGGACATCCGCATCGGCGACACGGTCGTCATCCAGCGCGCCGGCGACGTCATCCCGCAGATCGTCGATGTCGTCCTCGACAAGCGGCCGGCCGACGCGACCGAGTACAGGATGCGGGACACCTGTCCGGTCTGCGGCTCGCCGGCGACGCGCGAGATCAACGAAAAGACCGGCAGGCCGGATTCGCGCCGCCGCTGTACCGGCGAGCTGGTCTGCGCGGCGCAGGCCGTGGAAAGCCTCAAGCATTTCGTGTCGCGCGGCGCGATGGACATCGAGGGGCTGGGCGCCGAGAACATCGAGCTGTTCTTCAACAGCGGTCTGCTCAGGACCGCCGCCGACATCTTCACGCTGAAGGAACGGCGCGCCGACGTGCAGCGCGCCCTGTTCGAACGCCGCGAGGCGCAGGCGCAGGCGCGGGAAGCATCGAAAGGCGCCGCGCGCAAGAAGGTGCTGTCGGCGGAGGAGCGCACCTATGAGGGCCTCGACAAGCTGTTCGCGGCGATCGAGGCGCGCCGCGAGCCGGAACTCGATCGCTTCATCTTCGCGCTCGGCATTCGCCATGTCGGCGACACGACGGCCGCCATGCTGGCGCGGACCTTCTCGACGGTCGAGGAGTTCGTAAGCGTCGGCAAGGCGGCGGCGGCAGCGGAAGATCCGCATACGGTCTTCCCGTCGATCAACGGCATCGGCGATACGGTGATCGGGGCGCTGTGCGGTTTCTTCGGCAACGAGCGCAACGACGAGGTGCTCAAGGCCCTGCTGGAGCAGGTGCGCCCCAAACCCTACGTCATCGATCTGGAGGCCGGGAGCGCGGTCGCCGGCAAGACGGTGGTGTTCACCGGCACGCTCACCCGCATGTCACGCTCGGAGGCCAAGGCGATGGCCGAACGCCTCGGCGCCAAGGTCGCCGGCTCGGTCTCGGCCAAGACCGATCTCGTGGTGGCGGGGCCGGGCGCCGGCTCGAAGCTGAAGCAGGCGACCGACCTCGGCATCGAGGTGATCGACGAGGACGGCTGGTTCATTCGCGTCGGGCAGGGCTGATACCAACGGCCCGAATGATCGACCGTTCTTGGCGCGGAGAGGTTCCGGCAGATCCTCGGGGCGCGCACCCGCTTCGCGCGTGCTTGCCCGTGGACGACGAGTCAAGACGGGCTGCTGCAAGCGACAGACGTCCGTGAGTTGCGACCACGCCCCGTTGCG
>JAHBYY010000003.1 GCA_019635715.1 Rhizobiaceae bacterium
CCGTCGGTCTTCTGCATTGGCCGTACCCCCGGTACGACCGCGCAGAAGCCCTCGACCTTGCCCCAAACCATTGCCGGCAGAATGGCTCAATCTAGCCTCATCTCGCTCTAATCCACATGGACCTATGACCGATGGCTGAACAGGAAGACGGCAAGCAGCTTCTGCATCTGGTTTTCGGCGGCGAGCTGAAGTCGCTCAGATCGACGGAATTCCGAGATCTGAACAGGCTCGACATCGTCGGCATCTATCCGAACTATGCGTCGGCGCTCGACGCCTGGAAGGCCAAGGCGCAGGGCTCGGTCGACAACGCCCACATGCGCTATTACGTCGTGCATCTGCACCGGCTGCTCGACCCGGACGGCAGCGGCGGTAAGCACTGATGTCCGAACAGCCCGCGCGGACGGGAGAAACGGTCGCCCAGCGCACCCGCAGCCGTGGCCTCCTGAAGAGGGTGTGGCGCAAGGTGCGCAAGCCGCTGGCCGAATCGCAGGCGACCAAGTCGGCGCTCGCCAGCATCCTGGCGAATGCGCTGCGCCTCGTGCGGCTGACCAACCGCATCGCTCCGGAGTCCGATGACATCGCCGCCGCGCATGCGCAATATTCCCCGGCGATCATCGCCTTCTGGCATGGCCAGCATCTGATGGCGCCCACGGTCTACCCCCGCAATTCACGGCTTGTGGCAATGGTGTCGCGCAGCGCCGACGCCGAGCTGAACGCGCTGGTGGTCGAAAAATTCGGTCTCGAGACCGTGCGCGGATCGGGCGGCCGGCAGGATGCGCAGCATCTCGACAAAGGCGGTGCAAAAGCGCTGATTGCCCTGAAAAAGGCGCTCGATGCGGGCAGCAATGTCTGCATGATCGCCGACATCCCGCACGGAACGCCACGCGATGCCGGCCTCGGCATCGTCACGCTCGCCCGGCTCGCCAAAAAGCCGATCATCCCGGTGGCGATCGCCACAAGCCGGCGCAAGGTCCTGCCGCGCACCTGGGACAAGACCACCATCAGCCTGCCCTTCGGAAGGCTGGCGACCGCTATCGGCGATCCGGTGTACGTTCCCGCCAATGCCGACCTCGAAGTGCTGGAGGCCAAGCGCCGCGAGGTGACGGCAGCCCTCAACGCCGCGACCGAGCGCGCCTACCGGATCGTCGACGCACCGCGATGAGCACCCACTGGGCACGCGCGGCACTGTCCGCCTACAGACTCGGCGGTGCGGTCGTCTATCCGCTGATCGGCCCCTACGTGGCGTGGCGGGCCACCCTCGGCAAGGAGGAGCACGCCCGTCGCGGCGAACGCTACGGCCGGGCGAGCAAGCCCCGTCCGGCGGGTCCGCTGATCTGGGTCCACGCGGCCAGCGTCGGCGAGACCAACGCCGTCGTTCCGCTGCTGCGCGCGGTTCTCGGCTACGGCATCAACATCGTGCTGACGACGGGCACCGTCACCTCCGCGCAGGTGGTGCGCGAACAGCTCGGCGACCTCGTCGTCCATCAATATGTGCCGCTCGACCTGAAACCCGCCGTGCAGCGCTTCCTCGACCACTGGCAGCCGGACCTCGCGATGATCGCCGAATCGGAGATCTGGCCGATGACGATCCTCGAACTCGGTGCGCGCCACGTGCCGCAGGTGCTGGTCAACGGCCGCCTGTCGGACCGCTCGTTCCGGGCGTGGCAGCGCCGGCCCAACCTCGCCGAAGCGCTGTTCGAGAATCTGGCCCATGTCGTCGCCCAGTCGGAAGAGGACGGCGACCGGTTCGCCGCCCTCGGCGCACGTCCCGTTACCGTCTCCGGCAATCTGAAGGTCGACACGCCGCCGCCCTCGGCCGACGAACGGACGCTGGCGACGCTGCGGGCCCAGGTCGCGGATCGGCCGACCTGGGCGGCCATTTCGACCCATGACGGCGAGGAGCGCATCGTCGCCGACATCCACCGTATGCTGCGCGACCGGCACAAGGGGCTGCTGACGATCATCGTGCCGCGCCATCCGGATCGCGCCAAGGCGCTGGCCGCCGAACTCACGGCGGGTGGGCTGAGCGTCGTGCGCCGGTCGAGTGGCGACCCGGTGGGGCAGGCGACCGACATTCTGGTCGGAGATACGATCGGCGAGATGGGCCTCTATCTCCGGTTGACCGAGATCGCCTTCGTCGGCCGCTCGCTGACCGGACAGGGCGGCCAGAATCCGCTTGAACCCGCCATGCTCGACACGGCCGTGCTGTCCGGCCGCAATGTCCAGAACTTCCGCGAGACCTATCAGCGCCTGATCCAGCGGGGCGGTGCCCGGCTGGTGCGCGACCAGGAGATGCTGGCCGGTGCCGTCAACTATCTTCTGAGCAACGCCTCGGCGCGGCGGGACATGATCGCGGCGGCGGGTGCCGCGGTGCAGGACATGCGCGGCGCGCTGGCGCGCACGCTCAAGGCGCTCGAACCGTTCATCCACCCCCTGGTCGTCAAGTCGCAGCTCGATCGGCGCATCGGGGCGGGCGACGCCGGCGGGGGCGCCTGACATGGCGGGGCGCGCGCCGCCCTTCTGGTGGCGCAGGCCGGGCTTCAATTCGTTCGCGCTCTGGCCATTGGCCGCCGCCTATGGGGCGATCGCGGGACGCCGCCTCGACTCGGCTCAAAGGGCGCGCGTCGCTCTGCCCGTGCTGTGCGTCGGCAATCTGACGGTCGGCGGTTCGGGAAAGACGCCGGTGGCGATCGCACTGGCGCGCGAAGCCATCGCCATGGGACTGAAGCCGGGCTTCCTGTCGCGCGGCCACGGCTCGCGGCCGGGTCCCCCGCGACTTGTCCGCCAGGGCGACGCCGCGGCCGATGTCGGCGACGAGCCGCTGCTGCTCGCCGCCGTGGCGCCGGTCGCGGTCAGTCGCGACCGGGTGGCCGGTGCGCGCGCCCTCATCGGGGAAGGTTGCGATTTCGCCATCATGGACGACGGGTTCCAGAGTGCGCAGTTGCACATGGACCAGGCCCTGATCGTCGTCGATGCCGCGTTCGGCATCGGCAACGGCCGCGTCATCCCGGCAGGACCGCTGCGCGCGCCGGTGCCGCGCCAGATCGCCCACGCCGACGCCGTTGTGCGCATGGGCCGCGGCGAAGGGGCCGACGCCGTGGTACGGATGGCGGCGCGTGCCGGCAAGCCGGTTTTCGATGCCATCGCCGCGCCGCGCGATCCGTCACGCCTGGCCGGCAGGCGCTTCCTGGCCTTCGCGGGGATCGGACACCCGGCCAAATTCTTCGCGTCTCTGAAGGAGACCGGCGCCGAAATCGCCGTGGAGAAGGTGTTCGGGGACCACCACCCCTATACCGAATGGCAGCTACGCGACCTGATGGCGCAAGCGCGGTCCGATCATCTCGAACTCGCCACCACGGCGAAGGACGCCGTCCGGCTGGCGGCGCTGAACCTGCCGCCGGGCTTTCGGCAGATGCTGGCGATCCTGCATATCGATGCGGTTTTCGACCCGCCGCAGGTGCCCGCGCGCATCGTCGGCGAGACCTTGGCGGCCTACCGCCGCAGGTCAGGGAAGGGCTGAATCCTAACGCTTGCGCAGGCCGGGATCGCAATCGATCTCGCGGTTGAGGGAAATCTCGGCGTCGGCATAAGGCTCCTGCCGGGCGACGCTCCAGTATTTCAGTTCGTCGAGCGGGATGCGCGCGCCGGTCACCGCGCAGCGCACGAAGGATCCGGGGCTCGTCACCTGGAAGTCGCCGTCGAGGTAGCGGACCACCGCCTCTCTCGCACCTGGCCCTTCGAAGCGGTTCATGAAAATGGTCCTGCGTCGGAAAACGGTGTTCTTCGGCCACAAATCGTCGGACAGGTCAAGCGCGGCGCGCTAACGCCTGCCGAACAGCCGTTCGATGTCGCCGAGCTTGAGTTCTATGAAGGTCGGGCGGCCATGGTTGCATGTGCCTGAGCCGGGCGTCGCTTCCATCTGCCGCAACAGCGCATTCATCTCCTGCGGCAGCAGCCGCCTGCCGGACCGCACCGATCCGTGACAGGCCATGGTCGCGGCGATGGCGTTCAGCTTGCCGGCCAGCGTCTCGACGGTGTCGGTCTCGGCGATCTCGTCGGCCAGGTCGCGGACCAGCCCGGCGATGTCCATCTCGCCCAGCATGGCGGGCGTCTCGCGCACCGCCACGGCACCCGGGCCGAAGCGCTCGATCGACAGGCCGAAGCGCTTCAGCGTGTCGGCGTGCAGGGCCAGCCGTTCCGCGTCGTCGGCGGAGAGATCGACGATCTCCGGCAAGAGCAGCATCTGCGCGGGCAGGGGGCGCGAGGCGAGCGCGGTCTTCAGCGCCTCGTAGACCAGCCGCTCGTGAGCCGCGTGCTGATCGACGATGACCAGCGAATCCTCCGTCTGAGCGACGATGTAGTTCTCGTGGACCTGGGCGCGGGCAGCGCCGAGCCGCAACCCGGCGGGCATCGTCGCGGCGGTCTCGGGCGTGGCGGCCCCGCGAATGTCGGCGCTGTCGAGCGGGCCGGCATCGAAGACGGCCTGCACCGCCTCGCCGAACCCCTCCAGCGGGCGGCTCGGCGAATGCCGTATGTCGAACGGTGCGCTCACCTGGGCGCGAAAGCCGGGATTGAAGGCGCGGTGGCCGCTGGCCGGCCCGGGATGATCATAGGCGGCCGGTCCGGCCCGGAAGGAACCCATCATGGCGGCGGCGCCCGTCGTGGCGGGCCGGATGCCGGCGCCGGCAAGCGCCTCGCGGATGGCGCCGACGATCAGTCCGCGCACCAACCCCGGATCGCGGAAGCGTACATCGGCCTTCGCCGGGTGGACGTTGACGTCGACGAGCGCCGGATCGAGGGTGAGGAACAGCGCGACGACGGCATGCCGGTCGCGCGCCAGAACGTCGGAAAAGGCGCCGCGGATGGCGCTGGCGATCAGCCTGTCGCGCACCGGGCGGCCGTTCACATAGACATATTGCTGGAGGGCGTTGGCGCGCGAATAGGACGGCACCGAGACATGGCCGTCGAGGCGCACCTCCTCGCGCATGGCGTCGACCGCGATCGCGTTCTGCGGAAAGTCGGCGCCCATCACCTGGGCGATGCGCCGCAGCCGATCGCCGGTCGCCGGGAAATCGAGCGTCGTCCGGTCGTTGCCCGACACGACGAAGCGCACGGAAGGGAAGGCGATGGCGATCCGCCGCACCACGTCGGAGATCGCCGTCGTCTCGGCCCGCTCGCCCTTCATGAATTTCAGCCGCGCCGGCGTCGCGAAGAACAGGTCGCGGACCTCCACGACCGTGCCCCGGACGGCCGCCGCCGGGCGGACGGCGCCGACATGGCCGCCCTCGATGCCGATCTCGGCACCTTCGCCCGATGCGCAGCGCGAGCGGATGACGAGCCGCGACACCGCGCCGATCGACGGGAGCGCCTCGCCGCGAAAACCGAGGGTACGGATCTCGTCGATGCCGTTGTCGAGCTTCGAGGTGCAGTGGCGCGACACCGCGAGCAGCAGTTCGTCAGGCCGAATGCCGCTGCCGTCGTCGGTGACGCGCAGCAGGTTGAGCCCGCCCCCGGCGGTGGCGATCTCGACGCGCGTGGCGCCGGCGTCGACCGCGTTCTCGACCAGCTCCTTGACGACGCTCGCCGGGCGTTCGATCACCTCGCCGGCGGCGATCTGGTTGATCAGGGTCTCGGATAGCTGTCGGATGGGCATGCCGCGACATTATCCGGATTCGGTGGCGGGCCAAAGCGGATGCGGCATCGGCGCGTGTTGCAAATCGGCGGCGGCGGCCTGTAGGTGGGCACCGAACCGAGGAGCGGCGCATCTTGACAGACCGGACATTGCAGGCGGCAAACAGCCGCCTGGAGAGCTTCATCCGCCGCCTGACCGCGCAGCGCGACATCCTGGATACGGTCTGCGGCGCGATCCCTCCGTCCGGGCCGATCATCGAGCTCGGCCTCGGCAACGGCCGGACCTTCGACCATTTGCGGGCGCGGCTGCCGGGACGGCGCATCATCGCCTTCGATCGGACGCTCGCCGCGCATCGAAGTTCGGTTCCGGGCGAGGGCGACCTCGTTCTCGGCGAGATCGGAAAGACGGCTGCCGGCTTCGTCGGCATAGGCGCAGCACTCGTCCACGCCGACATCGGGACGGGTTACGAAGACAAGGACGCCGCCACACTGCAATGGCTGCCGGAGCTGGTTGCAGGCCTGCTCGCGCCGGGCGGATTCGCCGTCAGCGGACTGCCGCTCGAACACCCGCGGCTCGTCGCGATGCCGCCGCCGGCGAGCGTCCGGCCGGGCCGCTATTTCCTCTATCGCCTGGAGGCGGGCGGATGACGGCGCCGCCGGATCGTCCGTGCAGCGCAAAAAAGCCATGATGCGGGTGGTTCGGTCTTGATCGGCCGAGGCAAATCATTCGAGGATGGCATCGCCATGCTGAAACGTCTCATTCCGCTCGCCCTGTTCGTCGTCCTGCCCGGCATGGCTCTGGCGGGTCCCGCGTCGGACGCCGTGCGCTTTTTCTATGCGCCCGATGCCAACGAGACGGATCCGGCAAACCGCGACCGCTTCACGGAGCCGGCGCTGGCGAAGCTCGCCGAATACGATGCCTCGACGAAGAACGGCGAGGAACTCGGCTGCATCGACTGGGTGCTGGCGGTCGACGCCCAGGATCTCGACGAGTCTGAACTGGCCAGGTCCCTGCAGCTCGAAGAGAAGGTCAGCGGCGATGTCGGCACGGTGACGGCGCGGTTCAGGCTTTTCGCCGACGAGGCGAGCCGTCGCGAAATCGTCTGGGACGTCAGGAAGGTCGACGGCGCCTGGAAGGTCGCCGACATCGCGTCTCCGGTTTCCGACTGGCGGCTGAGCCAGATCGACTGTGGCATGAGCGCGAACCCCGAGTAGCCAACGGCATGCGCCTCTTCGCCGGCCGTGCCTGCCTGATGGCGCTCGCGCTTCTGCCGTGCCCGGCGCTTGCCGAAGGGCTGCTTGGCACAGGTCAGGCGACGGCTGCCGCGGGCGCGCCGCCTTCCGTCGCCGCCGAGCCGGGCACGCCGCTCGCCGTCGTCAAGCCGTTCTACGACGCCTTCGGCCTGGAACGCGATCCGGCGCAGCGCGGCAGTTTCACGGATCCCGCCCGCACAGTTCTCGACAAGGCGGATGCGCTGGCGCACGCCGGCGAGGGGCAGTGCCTCGACGAGAACATGGCGCTGGACAATGCCGAAGCCAATGCCGCGCAGATAAGGTCGTCCCTGCGGATGGGTCAATCGCAGAAGGGCGACGAGGCGCGGGTGGTCGTCGCGTTCACGGTCGACGACGTGGCTCATCGGCTCGAATGGAAGCTGAGGAAGATCGACGGCGCCTGGAAGATTTCGGACCTGCTCTCCGTCACCGGCGAATGGGCGCTGAGCCAGTACCAGTGCGAGTGACGCCGGCGCGCGGCCGGGGTTTTCAACAACCTATGCCGGTCCGCGGCGCGGCTTCGCCTGTCGCTGCCTTGACAGGCCTCGCGGCGGAGATACCCAACTCCACGGGGAAACTCGGGACGCTGGGGAAGACAGGATGAGAATTCGATTGGCGGCCGCGTTGCTGCTCGGCGCCGCGCTGGTGGGGTGCACCACGACCGAGGATGCCGACAATGCGATCAAGTCGCGCTGGCTCGGCCAGCCGAGCGACAGCTTCTTCGCCCAGTACGGCCCGCCCGTCCGCAGCTTCCCGATGACCAGCGGCGGCACGATCTACACCTGGCAGGGCGGCAGCACGACCCGCGACGTGCCGGCCCAGTACCGCGATATGACCGACGCCGAGAAGGAGGCAGCCAAAGGCGCCCCGCAGACCATCATCAACATCACGACGAATGGCTCGATCGCCCAGACGCCGCCGCCCGGCAAGGTGCTGGTGAGCCCCGCCAAGACGGTGCAACTGTCCTGCGAGGCGCAGATCACCGCCGACACGGCTGGGATCATCACCGACATCAAGGCGACCCGCGACACCGATGGCGAAGGGTTGAGCTTCTCGCGCTGCGCCGAGGTCTTCGGCGTCACCCGCTGACCCTGGCCGGCACGATGCCCTAGGCCGCGCTCAGACGTGCGCGTTGCCGTGCCTGTCTTCAGGCTCAGCTTCGGTGGGCAGATAGGCGATGGCGATGATCCACACATAGAAGCAGCAGACCAGCGCGACCACCAGCCAGCCGGGAATGAAGCCCAGCGCCGCGCCATCCACGGCTTCGCGGAGCGACGAAACGACGTTTCGCGCCGCGGCGTCGTCCTGCAGGCGCGGGGTCGCGAGTTTGAGGATCCAGGCGAGCAGCACCATCGTGAAGATCCAGATGTAGTTTCGGCGCAGCCGTCGTGACATGGCGGTCCGCAGGCTGACCTGCAGGACCGGCGTGCGCAGGCTGATGCCGAGGCGGCGTGCCCAGTCCGGCTCGCTCGGTTCCTCGCCGAGAAGCAGCGGCGCGAAATAGTCCCGCTCGATCAGCCTGACGCGCCGCCGGTAGACGTCGAAGAACCGGTAGCGCCGCGCCTCGATCACCAGGAAGAGCAGGACCAGCAGCATCGTGAAGAGCAGCATGCCGTGATGGGAGTTGGGCGTCGACAGCGACAGCGACAGCATGGCGCCGACACCGGTGATCGCCCAGTTCGACGTGCGGTCGATGCGGTCGCGCCAGCCGGCCATGCGCCCGATTTCGGCCCGGTGGAAGTGCGCCAGCACCGTTATGTATTCGGAGGAACTGGCCGGCTGCGGCGGGGAAGAGAATGCTGCCTCGGTGACCGCCGGGGCGGCGGGTTGAGAAGGAACTGCGTCTCCCATGCGCCATTGTGCGCCAGAACGCGGACGAAGCCAATTCCCGCGCCGGAGCGATCCGGATCCGTCAGGAGTTGCTCACCCTCGCGCCTTGCAGCACCGTGATCTTGCCCGGCCTTGCGCTGCGCGCACGAAGCCAGGTTCGCACCTTGGTGCCCGGCATCGGCACGGCAATGGAATAGCCCTGCACCTCGTCGCAGCCCAGCGCGGACAGGCAGTCGAGTTCGGGGGCGGTTTCGGCTCCCTCCGCGACGACCGAGATGCCGAGGCCGCGCGCGATGTCGGCGATGGCGCGGACGATCATCGCGTTCTCGTCGTTGGCGTCGATGTTGTGGACGAAGCGGCGGTCGATCTTCAGCCGGTCGATCTTGGAGCGGCTGACATGGCTGAGCGAGGCGTAGCCGGTGCCGAAATCGTCGAGCTCGAGATGGATGCCGGCAGAACGGATGCGGCGCAGCTTGCCTGCGATCCCGGTCTTCTCGTCATCCAGGATGACGGACTCGACGATCTCGAGCGCCAGCCTGTCGTTCGGCAGGCCGGCGCTCGCCAGTGTGGCGAACAGGAATTGGTCGAAGCTCTCGTCGCCGAGCTCGCTGCCGGAGACGTTGACGGCCAGCCGTCCGAAGTCGATGCCGTCGCGATGCCATTGCGCCGCCTCCTGGATCGCCTTGGTGACGACGATGCGTCCGATCGCCGCCATCAGACCGCATTTCTCGGCGACCGGCAGGAATTCGCCCGGCGCGACGATGCCGCGCTCGGGGTGGACCCACCGCATCAGCGCTTCGACGCCGGTGGTCGCCGAACTGGCCAGCGAGATCTGCGGCTGGAAATAGACCTCGAAATCCTGGCGCGCGATCGCGAGGCGCAACTCGGCTTCCGTGTCCTTGCGCCGGTCCAGTTCGCGTCGCAGATCGTCGGAAAACTGGTGGTAGGCGCCGCCGCCGAGCTTTTTCGCGGCGTAGAGCGCGAGGTCGGCGTAGACGAGCAGATCTTCGGCTGTATCGGCATCGCCCGGGAACACCGCGATGCCCGCGCTTGCGCCGGGCTGGATCAGCGCGCCGTTGAAGCCGATCGGCTCGTTGATCGCCACCAGCAGCCGCCTCGCCCAATGCTCGATCCCTTGATGGGCCCCCGAGCCGCTGACGATCACCACGAATTCGTCGCCGCCGAGCCGCACGCAGAGATCCGAGGCGCGGCAGGCGACCAGCATCCGGTCGGCCGTCGCCTTCAGCACGTGATCGCCGGCGGCGTGGCCATGCAGGTCGTTGATCTGCTTGAAGCGATCGAGGTCGATCTGGATCACCGCCAGCGTTTCCGCCCGGTGGCGGGCCTGGCCCAGCATGTCGGCGAAATGCGCCCTCAGATAGGCCCGGTTGTACAGGCCGGTCAGCCCGTCATGAGTGGCGAGGTACTCCATCGAGTTCCGCGCCGAAACGAGGTCGCGGGTCCGCCGCATGATCATTCCGGACATCGGGCGGAAGATCAGCAGGGCGATCAGCGCGATCACCACCATCGTCACGTAGAAGAGGTTGCGATGGAGCGCCAGCAGCCGCTCGAGGCGGGCTTCCGACAGCGTTTCGATCCGCGACGAAAGGGCCATGTAGCCCTCGAGCGTGGCGCGCGCGACCGTCTCGTCCAGCCGGGCGCGCTCCGTGCCGGCGAGATAGCCGAGGTCGGTGGCGTCGGCGTCGATCTGGGAGTCCAGCGCGGAGATCAGCCGCCAGCCGTTGGCGGCGAGGCTCGTGGAGAAATAGTCGAGGTGATAGGGCTTGGAGAACAGCACGCCGTCCACCGTCGACGGGTCGAAGCGGTCCGGCGACATCGGGTCGGCGGCGGTCTTGTCGAGGAACTCGTCGTAGTTCTTCTCGAATTCGCCTGTCGCGCCGCGCAGCCGTTCGATCAGGCCCGGCTTTTCAAGCTCGTTCGCCGCGCTCGCGGCGTTTGCAAGAAACACCACGCGCTGCGACAGCGCCTTCTGGTTGTTGACCAGGGCCAACAGCTCCTGATCCTTCTGTTGGGCCGACAGCATCTCCTGCAGGATCACGTAGGAACTCATCGCCATCGCGGCGATGATCAGCAGCGCCATCCAGTAGGCGCACTTGATGAAGAGGATCAGTCTCCCGGAACCCTTGATCGGTTTGGCTTGTGGCATGCAGGCAGCCGCTCGAACTCCACCCATTCAAGCGACCCTGGCAGGCCGCGCGTAAGATTTCGTTGCGGGACGGCACCGCGCGGCCGGGGGAGGCGCGCAATCGCGCGCAGTGGTTAGCGGACCCCTTAGAGGCGCGATTCAGTTTGATGAAAGCGGCTTCCGGCACGGGCCGCGTCGATGCCGCCTGCCGTATCGCGGCCGACTGTGATAGGCTATGCAGATAGCCATCCCTCGCTGAGCAAGTGTCCATGAACATCGAAACCAAGGCCGCCCCGGCATCCTTCGTCTGGAACGATCCCTTCCTGCTGGAAGACCAGTTGTCGGAAGAGGAAAGGATGCTGCGCGACGCGGCCGCGGCCTTCGCCGCCGATCGGCTGGCGACCCGCGTCGAGCAGGCCTACATGGAAGAGACCACCGACCCGGCGATCTTCCGCGAAATGGGTGAGGCGGGTCTGCTCGGCATCACGGTACCGGAGGAATATGGCGGGCTCGGCGCCGGCTACGTGTCCTACGGCCTGGTGGCGCGCGAGGTCGAGCGGGTCGATTCCGGCTATCGCTCGATGATGAGCGTTCAGTCTTCGCTGGTGATGTATCCGATCTTCGCCTACGGCTCGGAGGACCAGCGGCGAAAATATCTGCCGAAGCTGGCGAGTGGCGAGTGGATCGGCTGCTTCGGCCTCACCGAGCCCGAGGCCGGCTCGGATCCCGGCGGCATGAAGACGCGCGCCGAGAAGACCGCCGGCGGCTACCGGCTGAGCGGCTCCAAGATGTGGATCTCCAACGCGCCGATCGCCGACGTGTTCGTGGTGTGGGCCAAGCTTAAGGGTTCCGACGGCCGCGACGAGATCCGCGGCTTCGTGCTCGAAAAGGGCATGAAGGGCCTCTCGGCGCCGAAGATCGGCGGCAAGCTGTCGCTGCGGGCGTCGATCACCGGTGAGGTCGTCATGGAGGGCGTCGAGGTCGGCGAGGACGCGCTGCTGCCCAACGTCTCGGGTCTGAAGGGGCCGTTCGGCTGCCTCAACCGGGCGCGCTACGGCATTTCCTGGGGCGTCATGGGAGCCGCGGAGGACTGCTGGTTCCGGGCTCGCCAATATGGACTCGACCGCAGGCAGTTCGGCAAGCCGCTGGCCGGCATGCAGCTCTACCAGAAGAAGCTCGCCGACATGCAGACCGAGATCGCGCTCGGCCTGCAGGGCTCGCTGCGCGTCGGGCGGCTGATGGACGAGGGCAGGATGGCGCCGGAGATGATCTCGATCGTCAAGCGCAACAATTGCGGCAAGGCGCTCGACATCGCCCGCCAGGCCCGCGACATGCACGGCGGCAACGGCATCCAGATCGGCTACCACGTGATGCGCCACGCCCAGAACCTGGAGACCGTCAACACCTATGAGGGCGCGCACGACGTGCACGCGCTGATCCTTGGCCGTGCCCAGACGGGGTTGCAGGCGTTTTTCTGAGGCCCTGACACCGGCCGGGCAAGCCACCCCGCCTGGAGGCAGGTCGGCTATTTCGCCGTGATGACCGTCATGACGAGCTTGTCGTCGACGCGGACCGGGCCGTCCTCCTTGGCGCCGAGGGTATATTCGTAGACGCCGGTCCTGGTGCCGCCGGCCTCGCTGTGGACCATCAGCATCAGCATGTCGCCTGCTTTCACGTCTTCCTGGAGGATGGCGGTGACGTCCATGTTGTCGCCTGCCTTCAGCGGCGCATATCCGACCACGGGACCGGGCTTCATCTCGGAACCGGTTCGATGCACGACCAGCCAGCCATTGCTCTCAGCCGTCACCTTTTCAGCGGTGACCGTCCCCGCCGAGACGTCCTGATCGGCGACAACAACCGCCGGATTGGACATTGCGCCGGCTGAATTGCAGGCAACGATCAGCGCGCTAACGCAAAGCAGAATATGATTCATGTCATTTGTCTCCGTTTCTCATACACATGACGATACGGAGGACCGCAGCCTACGGTTCATCGATCGAAGGGTTTATTGCTCCAGGCTCAGCACGATGTCGTGAAGATGGCGTCGCCGAGCATGTCGGGATCCACCTCGACACCGAGCCCCGGCCCGCCGGGCGCCGACATCGCGCCATCCGCGATGCCGAAATCGCCGCGCGCGTTCGAAACCGTCACCCAGTTGTGAAAGTCGACCGTGTGCTGGCGCAGGCCCTGCGGGGTCGAGAGCATCAGGGCGGTGTAGGCGGCGGTGTCGATCTGGGCGCCGCCGGTGTCCTCGATGGTGATCTTGAGATTGCGGGCCGCCGCGATGTCGCGGATCAGCCGCGCCCTGCTGATGCCGCCGACGCGCGCCAGCTTGATGGTGATGCCGTCGACCAGGCCGTCCGACATGGCCCGCAAAAGCACGTCGACGCCGTCGATCGTCTCGTCCAGCACCAGCGGCCGGTCGGTGGCACGACGGATCGCCAGGTTCTCATCGTAGGAGGCGCAGGGCTGTTCGAGCGTATAGTCGAGCTGCCGCGTCGCCAGCAGGAAGCGCCGGGTCTCGGCGGTGCCCCACGAAGCGTTGGCGTCGCAGAACAACACGGTTCCGGAAGGGACCGCGGCGCGCACCGCCTCGAGCCGGGCGATGTCCTCGTCGACATCGAGGCCGATCTTCACCTGGAGGCGACGATACCCCTCGCCGATGTACTTCCTGGCGCGCGCAGCCATTTGGTCCGGAGCTTCCTGCGCCAGCGAGCGATACAGAGCGACGCTTTCACCGTCCGCGCCGCCGGTGAGTTGAGCGACCGACCGACCGGTCGATTTCCCGGCGAGGTCCCACAGCGCCATGTCGATCGCCGATTTGGCGTAGGGATGGCCCTTGAGCAGCAGGTCCATGCGGCGGTTGAGCGCATCGATGCCGGCGGCGTCTTCTCCGACGAGGCGAGGCGCAAGCTCGCGCATCGCCGCGCGGGCGCCTTCGGCGAAGGCGGGGTCGTAGAAGCTGCCGAGCGGCGCCATCTCGCCATATCCGACCGTGCCGTCGGCCGATGCGATCGCCACGATGGTCGAATCGAAGCCCTCCGCGCTGCGGCCTCCCGAGCAGCGGTAGGTACCGTCGCGGAACGGCTGCCATTGAGCGTAGAGCGTGAGGCTTGCGATGCAGGTCGATTTCATGGGCGCTCCGCGGATAGGATACCGGCATAGTAGCGCCGCTCGCTCCCCGGCGTGGCGACGGAAGCGCCGGTTGGCCGGGTCGTATTTCCGCTAGCGTCGGGCGGGACGGCGAGCCAGAGTCGAAATGCCAACGCGGAGCCGAGCATGAGCAACACCTTCCTGTCGCATCTGTCCGCCGAGCTCGACGGTCTGAAGTCCGGGGGGCTCTACAAGTCCGAGCGCGTCATCACCTCGATGCAGTCGGCGCAGATCGAGGTGGCCGACGGCAGCAGGGTGCTCAATTTCTGCGCCAACAACTATCTCGGCCTCGCCGACGATGAAGAGTTGCGCGCCGCCGCCAAGGCCGCGCTCGACCGCTACGGCTACGGGATGGCCTCGGTGCGCTTCATCTGCGGCACGCAGGAGGAGCACAAGCTGCTCGAGGCGCGCATTTCGAGCTTTCTCGGCCTGGAGGACACGATCCTCTACGGCTCGTGCTTCGACGCCAATGGTGGCCTGTTCGAGACGCTGCTTTCCGAGGACGACGCGATCATCTCGGACGCGCTGAATCATGCCTCGATCATCGATGGCGTGCGCCTCTCCAAGGCCAGGCGCTTCCGCTACGCCAACAACGACATGGCCGCACTCGAGGAAGAATTGAAGAAGGCCGAAGGCAGCCGCTTCAAGCTGATCGCCACCGACGGCGTGTTCTCCATGGACGGCATCATCGCCAATCTCGGCGGCGTCTGCGATCTGGCGGAGAAATACGATGCCATGGTGATGGTCGACGACAGCCACGCCGTCGGCTTCGTCGGCCGGCACGGGCGCGGCTCGGCCGAACATTGCGGCGTCGAGGGCAGGGTGGACATCATCACCGGCACGCTCGGCAAGGCGCTCGGCGGCGCGTCGGGCGGCTACACGTCGGGAAAGCGCGAAGTCGTGGAGTGGCTGCGCCAGCGCTCGCGGCCTTATCTGTTCTCCAACACGCTGATGCCGGCCATCGCCGGCGCCTCGCTGAAGGTGTTCGATATCGTTGAGAAAGGGGACGAGCTGCGCCGGAAACTCACCGCCAATGCCGATCGCTTCCGCTCGTCCATGACGAAGCTTGGCTTCACGCTCGCCGGCGCCGACCACCCGATCATCCCGGTGATGCTGGGCGATGCGGCCCTGGCGCAGGAGATGGCGGCAAGGATGCTGAAGCGCGGCATCTATGTCATCGGTTTCTCGTTCCCCGTCGTGCCGAAGGGCCAGGCGCGCATCAGGACGCAGATGTCGGCCGCGCATTCGAGCGCTGACATTGATCGTGCTGTCGACGCGTTTGGCGCGGTGGGGAAGGAGTTGGGAATCATTCCTTGATGCGACATTATTGCAGATAATGTTGCAGCAAGGAGATCTGCATCCGACACTATGAACCTCAATGTGCGCATCAGTGGTTCGCTTCGCGATTTCGTGACCGAGACGGTGTCCGATGGCGACTATGAGAATGTCAGCGAATATGTCCGTGCCCTCATTCGCCGTGACAAGGAACGCGCGGAACGAGAGGCGTTCGAGGCTATGAAGATTCGCTTGCAGGACGCGTTCGCGGTGCCTGACGGCGAGTACGAACATCCTTCGGCCGACGATATAAGGCGGCGTGCTTTGGCCGGCGCCAAGCGGTGAAAAAACATTTCATCCAGCCAGCCGCATCGGCGCGGCTGGAGGAGATCTATCGCTACACGCTTCAACATTTCGGCTCCCGGCAGGCTGACACATATGTCGATGGCGCATTTGCCTTGTTTGAGGACATCGCTGAAAGGCGGATCGCTTGGCGACGCATTCCTCGGGAGTTCGGCGTCGACGGATATTTTACGCGATACCAAAGCCGTCACGTCCTCTGGAAACTGCGTTCCGACGGACGGGTCGCGATCGTCGGAATTCTTCCCCAGCGCATGGACTTGCGCGCCGATTGCAGGAGGACATGTCCGAGCCTTGAATGTCGCGGCTTTGCAAACTCGGCGTGATCAAAACTGGCCGCGAAAGATGCGCTCGATGTCGGCGCGCACCGCTTCAGCCTTCTCGCTGCTGCCGTAGTCCGGCGTGCGGAACCGTTCGGTGCTCGTGATGACTTCGACGAGCCAGGTGTTCTCGCCCTCCATATGATCCTGCTCGATCACCGAGATGCCGAGTACGCGATCCGGGGTGAGACGCACGACACGCTTGCGAAAGGGGTTCTTGAGCGCGATCGAGATCAACCCCGGAGTGATGTCCCAGGTCGCGGCTTCACCGAACAGGCCGCCCATGATCGTCGGGCCGCCCACCGTGCATGCGCCGAGGATCATGAACAGGAAGAACAGACTGAGTATGTTCGGAGGCCAGACGCCGCGCCCGAGTTCGTAGACCGCGATGCCGATGACGAAGATGCCCGCTGCGATGAAGATGACGCGCACAGCCGCGAAATCTCCGGTCTCGATGCGCATCGGTTCCGTCGAACTGTCGGTCATGTGGTGCGATACGCCGTTTGCCGAAGAACCGTAACTTCAAAACCGTGGAAATTTCGTTCAAGACTGCGCTCGATCTTTATCGGAGAGACCCATGTCCAACATGATGCGCGCCCTCGTCAAAGCCCGCTCCGAGCCAGGCATCTGGATGGAGGAGGTGCCGGTCCCGGACATCGGACCGAACGACGTGCTCATCAAGGTGAAGAAGAGCGCGATCTGCGGCACGGACGTCCACATCTACAACTGGGACAAGTGGGCTGAGAAAACCGTTCCCGTGCCGATGGTGACCGGCCATGAGTTCGTCGGCACGGTCGCCGATTTCGGCGCGGCGGTGACTGAGTACAAGGTCGGCCAGCGGGTCTCGGGCGAAGGCCATATCGTCTGCGGCCATTGCCGCAACTGCCGGGCGGGCCGGGGGCATTTGTGTCGCAACACCAAGGGCGTCGGGGTGAACCGCCCCGGTTCCTTCGCCGAATATGTCGTGCTGCCGCAACACAACGTGGTGCCGATCCCGGACGACATCCCCGACGAGATCGCCGCGATCTTCGACCCGCTCGGCAATGCGGTGCACACGGCGCTTTCCTTCGATCTGGTCGGCGAGGACGTACTGGTCACCGGCGCCGGCCCGATCGGCATCATGGGCGCGCTGGTCGCGCAATGCGTCGGGGCACGCAAGGTCGTCATCACCGACATCAACCCGGTCCGGCTGGCGCTGGCGAAAAAGCTCGGCATCCATCATGTCGTCGACGCATCGAAAGAGAAGCTGCGGGACGTCATGAACGAGGAGGGCATGAAGGAGGGCTTCGATGTCGGACTGGAAATGTCCGGATCGGCGGTGGCCTTCCGCGACATGATCGACACGATGAACAATGGCGGCAGGATCGCCATTCTCGGCATCGCGCCGACCGGCTTCGAGATCGACTGGAACAAGGTGATCTTCAAGATGCTGCATCTGAAGGGCATCTACGGCCGCGAGATGTTCGAGACCTGGTACAAGATGATCGCTCTGGTGCAGGGGCCGCTCGACGTCACCGGCCTGATCACTCACCGCATCGGCATCGACGACTACATTTCCGGCTTCGAGGCGATGAAGAGCGGAAATTCCGGGAAGGTCGTCATGGACTGGTGAGGGCGCGTCCGCGCCGCGACCTGTCCACATCCCTCGTTCGACGCCGACTGGCGGAAGGGGCGTTAACGTCGTCGGGCTGAACCATCTTCTTCCGGCCGATGATCCAGCGATATCTGCGATTGATTGGAACGGCGCGGTGCGCGAGACTTGGACCGGACCGCAGTCTGTGGCCCGCGACGGATGGGTGATTCCGTTCGCACCGGAATCGGCCGGGGATGGAGAGTGTATGAAACTCGCTACGCTGCGTGACGGCACGCGCGACGGCAGGCTCGTCGTCGTGTCGCGTGATCTGACGCGCTACACCGATGCTTCCTTCATGGTGCGTACCCTCCAGGCGGCGCTGGACGACTGGCCGCGCTACGGTCCGCAGCTTGAAGCGATGGCGGGATCGCTCGAGACCGGCGCGGTGCCGTCCTCGCGCTTCCACGAGCATGATGCGACCTCGCCTCTGCCGCGCGCCTACGCCCGCATCATCTTTCCCGATGCGCTCGACGGCCACGAACTGGCGCCATCCGCGCATTTCGGCGCGCCGCGCGACGCGATCCTCGTCGAGCGCGACAGCAGCCTCGACGCGCGCATCGAGATGGCGGCGATCTTCGGCGATCTGCCGGCCGCCGCGACCCGCGACGAGGTCTCGGCCGAGCTGCGGCTGGTGATGCTCGGCAATCGCGTCCGGCAAGCCAATGGCCGGCCCGGCTCCGAGGAGATCGTCACCTGCTACTCCCCCGTCGCGGTCACGCCGGATGAACTCGGGCCGGGTTGGGATGCGGTTGCGACCGACCTGACGCTGCATCTCAGCGTCAACGGCCGGCCGTTCGAGCATGCCGGCACACGGTTCTTCTCCGGTTTCGCCGATCGCGTCGCCCGGTTGGCGCGGGTCCGCCCGCTCTATGCCGGGACGATCGTGGTTTCGCCGGTCATCGACGCCGGACCCTCCGTCAAGATCGGCGACAGCCTGCGCATCGAAATGCGCGAGGCGGCGGGACACTCCATCTTCGGCGCCATCGAGCAGCCGGTCCAGCGGCCGGGCTGAGCGTCGAGCATGACCGGCTTCTACGTCTTTAGCGGAGTGTGGGGTCTGGTCATGATCGCGATCTTCATCGCCGCGATCCGGCTTTCCTACCGGATCGAAGCGCGCTCGCCGGACCTGGTCAACCGCACCGGCATCCCGCGCAGGGCGATGATTTTCCACACGGTGACCAATCTCAGCGTCGCCCGCGATGCCGAAACGCAGGCGATGCGCCGCCGCATGAACGGCCTGCTGCTCCTGAACCTTCTCGGCTTCCTCGGATTGTGGATCGCCATCTGGCTGACCGGGCGTGCCTGAGGGACGAAATGGAGCTGGTCGATCACCTGCGCCGCATGGCTGGAAACAGCCTCTGGTCGAATGATCGGATCCATCGCGCCGTGCTCGGCCTGCAGCCGGGCGAGTTCCATGCCCCGAGGACCGGTTTCTTCCCCTCGATCGCCGCCACTCTGAACCATCTGCTCTCTGTCGACCTCTTCTATTTCGACATGCTGACCGAGGGTGGGCAGGGCCTGAAGACGTTCGACATATGGCGCGACTACGACGAAGCGGGGGAACTCGCCGCGGCGCAGGCGGATTTCGACCGGCGGCTCGTCACCTTCTGCGCGGGGCTGAAGCCCGAAGACCTGGATCGCCGGGTCGACACCGATCGGGGGCAGGCGGGCCGCGTCGCCGAGCGGACCGGCGACCTGCTTTCCCACCTCTTCATCCACGACATTCATCATCGCGGACAGGTGCACGCCATGCTGTCGGGCACGTCGGTCGCGCCGCCGCAACTCGACGAGTTCTTCCTCGACTACGATCTGCGGTTCAGGCGCGACGAGATGCGCCGCCTCGGCCTCTGACCGGCCGCGCGGACGGATGGAACTCGGGCGGCACGCCGCCGTTCTTAAAGCAGTCCGCGCCGGCGGGCGAGGTGGTCAGGGAGGAGCTGGTGGAGCAAGCATCGCCCGGCAAGTCGGCGCCAGGACCGGCCAGGCGCGACGGCGCGGCCACGACGGCGGCGCTGTCGCATCCCGACAAGGTGTACTGGCCGAGGGACAAGGTCACCAAGCGCCTGCTGCTCGACTATTATGGGAGCGTCTGGGAGCGTATGCGGCCGTTCGTCGTCGACCGTCCGCTGGCGCTGGTGCGGGCGCCCGACGGGATCGGCGGCCAGCGCTTCTTCCAGAAGCATGCGTCGCCGGGCATGCACGGCGCCGTCAAATGCATGCGCGACCCCGATGGCGGGGAGGAGATCCTCTACATCGAGGATTTCGACGGGCTCGCCGCCCTGGTGCAGCTCGGCGTGCTGGAAATCCATGTCTGGGGCGCGAGGATCGACGCCATCGAGACCCCCGACCAGATCGTCTTTGACCTCGATCCGGACGAAGGGGTGGGGATAGAGGCTGTACGAGAGGCGACCGACGATGTGCGGGCACGCCTGGAAGGGCTGGGCCTGCCGACCTTCCTGAAGACGTCGGGCGGCAAGGGCTTCCACGTGATGGTGCCGCTGAAGCCCTCGGCCGACTGGCTGCAGGCGAAAGGTTTCGCGCACGATTTCGCACGCGCCATGGAGCAGTCGGACCCCGACCGCTACACTGCCACGCTCTCCAAGAAGGCACGGAAAGGCCGGATCTTCATCGACTATCTGCGCAACGGACGCGGCTCGACGACGGTCGTCGCCTATTCGGTGCGGGCGCGCGACGGGGCGGCGGTGTCGATGCCGGTGGATTGGTCGCGGCTGCCGAAGGACGCGCCTTCAACCTATGCGATCGGCTCGGATGCGCTCCAGGCCGCGCTGAAGCGCGACGATCCGTGGACGGAGTTCTTCACGAAGGGCAAGTCGCTGAAGATCGGCAGGGGCTGAATTCAGCCGCCCTTTGCCTGTTGGGCAGCCAGGAAGATGTTCGTCGAGCGCGCCCCGGAGCGGCAGAAAGCGAAGACCGGGCCGGGTATCTCGTCCAGCGCCTCGACCATGGCGGCGACATCCGCCTCGGTCATCTGCCCGCCGACGAAGGGGATGTGCCGGAAGATCAGGTCGGCCGCCTCGGCGGCGACGGCGATGTCGGCGGCGCTCGGCTGGCCGGGCTGTTCGCCGTCCGGCCGGTGGCAGACGATGCTGCGGAAGCCGGCTTCCTTGATCGCGGCGATGTCGGAGACGGCGATCTGCGGGGAGACCGCGTAGTCGTCGGTGATCTGCCGGATTTCCATGGCGCGCTCCTTGGCTGTGCGGTGGCGTTTCATGCCACCGCCGGCAACGGTCGGCAAGCCTTCATGGGCGGTGTGGTCAGCCGCGTTCGCTGTCAAGCATGGCCATCTGGTGCGCGTCGTAGCGTGATCCGGCGGCGGCATCTGCCGGCGCCGCCGCCTCAATCGCCGCCAGATCGGCCGGCGACAGGGTCAGATCGAGCGCGCCGAGCGCCTCGTCGAGGCGATCGCGCCGGCGTGCCCCGACGAGCGGCACGATGTCGTCGCCGCGCGACAGCACCCAGGCGATGGCGATCTGCGCCACGCTGGCGCCGCGCCCGGCGGCCACCGCCCGCAGCGCCTCGACCAGGCGCAGGTTCTGGTCGAGATTGTCGCCCTGGAAGCGCGGGCTGCGGCCCCGGAAATCGCCGGCAGCGATGCCGCGCGCCGCATCCCAGTGTCCGCTGATCAGGCCGCGCGACAGCACGCCATAGGCGGTGATCGCGATGCCGAGCTCACGGCAGGTGTCGAGCACGCCGCTCTCGATGCCGCGCGAGATCAACGAATACTCGATCTGCAGATCGGCGATCGGATGCACGGCCGTGGCGCGCCGGATGGTCTCCGAGCCGACCTCGGACAGGCCGATGTGCCGGACGTATCCCTTCTCGACCAGTTCGGCGATGGCGCCGATCGTCTCCTCGACCGGTACGTTCGGGTCGAGACGGGCCGGCCGGTAGATGTCGATCGCCTCGACGCCGAGCCGCTTCAGCGTGTAGGCGGCCGACGTCTTGACGAATTGCGGGCGTCCGTCGAAGCCGATCCACGACCCGTCGGGGCCGCGCAGCGCGCCGAACTTGACGCTCAGCAGCGGCTTTTCCCCGCCGCGCCGGCGCAGCGCCTCGGCAATCAGCATCTCATTGTGGCCCATGCCGTAGAAATCGCCGGTGTCGAGCAGGGTGATGCCCGCCCCGAGCGCCGCGCCGAGCGTCGCAAGGCTCTCGGCGCGATCTGCCGGACCATAGAGGTCGGACATGCCCATGCAGCCCAGGCCGATGCGCGACGTGATCGGTCCGGTCGCGCCAAGCCGTATCGTATCCATGACAAACTCCTTCTCGGATGAAAATCGACTGTCCGGAAGATGACGTTGTTCCGCTTGTGCGATAAGGTGGAGCAAACAGAATGGACTGTGCGAAAGATCGAACAATGGCCGGGCTGGATCTCAATCTCGTCGATGCGTTCGCGGCCGTTGCGCGGCGGCGAAGCTTCCGCGCCGCCGCCGCTGCGCGCGGCGTCTCGCCGTCGACGCTCAGCCAGCAGGTGCGCGATCTCGAATCGTCCCTGAATATGCGGCTGCTCAACCGCACGACGCGAAGCGTTGCGCCGACCGAGGCCGGGCAGCGCCTGCTGGAGCGCGTCGGACCGGCGATCGGCGATATCGTTTCCGCCGTCGACCAGCTTCAACTGCCGGGCGAGGGTGCGGCCGGCACCGTCCGGATCAACGCGCCGCCGCCGGCGATCGATCTCGTGCTGTCCCGCACGATCGGCCCGTTCATCGCCGCGCATCCGCGGGTGCGTCTGGAGATCATCGGCGAGAGCGGCCTGGTCGACATCGTCGCTGCCGGCTTCGACGCCGGCGTGCGCTGGGGCGAGAATCTCGCGCTCGACATGATCGCCGTGCCGATCGGGCCGCCGCAGCGTTACGCCGTCGTCGCGTCGCCGGGGTTTCTGCGCGGGCGCGCGCCCGTCGTTCATCCGCGCGACCTGCTCGGCCAGCCCTGCCTGCGACAGGTCTTCTCCAGCGGCTTCAGGCTGCCGTGGGAGTTCGAGAAGGATGGCGAGGTGCTGCGGGTCGACACGGACGGCCCGCTGGTGTCGACGAACGCCGCCGCCAAGTTGCGCGCCTGCCTGGAAGGCGCGGGCTTCTGCCTCACGTTCGAGGACTATGTGCTGGAGGATATCACCGCCGGCCGGCTGGTGCGCGTGCTGGACGATTGGTGCGCGCCGTTCGCGGGGCCGTTTCTCTACTATCCGGGCCGCCGGCACGTGCCGGCGGCGCTGCGCGCCTATGTGGATTTCGTCCGCTGGCGCGCCGATGACAGATCAACTGCCTAGGATCGCGCCTTTGATCGTCGCGACATTGTTCAGCATCATGTCGATATAGGTCGGGGCCGGGCCGCCGGCCGGCGACAGAGCGTCGGAATGCAGCGTTCCGCCGATCCTCAGCCCGGTCTCGCGCGAAATCTGCTCGATCAGCTTGGCATTGGTGATGCTTTCCACGAACAGCGCGGAGGCCTTGTCCTCGCGGATCTGGCGGACCAGCGCCGCGACGTCGGCCGCGGTGGCCTCCGCCTCGGTCGAGAGCCCCTCCGGCGCCAGGAAGGTCAGGCCGTAGGCGTGCTCGAAATAGCCGAAGGCGTCGTGCGAGGTGATGATGATGCGGCGATCCGCCGGGATCTGCGCGATCGCCGCCTTCACCTTGGCCTCGGTGTCGGCGAGGCGCGCGTCGTAGGCGGAGGCATTGGCGCGGTAGGCGTCGCAGCCCTGGGCGTCGGCGGCGCAGAAGGCGTCGGCGATGTTGCGCACGTAGATCCGCGCGTTGGCGATCGACTGGAAGGCATGTGGATCGATGTCGCCGGCGGCATGGTCATGCCCCGCCTCGTCGGTCTGCGCCGCCTCCGCGTCCTCATGCGCGGCGTCGTGGCCGTCATCGGCATGAGCATGCCCGCCTTCGATCCTGCGCGGTTCGACGCCCCTCGTGAGTTCGACGATCGGGGCTCGCGTGCCGCTGGAATCGGCAAGCCGCTTCAGAAAGCCCTCGAAGTTCAGGCCGTTGACCAGGACGACGTCGGCCTGCGCCAGTGCCGCGGCGTCGGCGGGCTTCGGCTCGTAGACATGCGCGTCGCCGTCCGGCCCGACCAGCGTCGACAGATCGATCCGGTCGCCGCCGACATTGCGGGCGAAATCTCCGATGATGCTGAAGCTGGCCACCACCTTGAGCCTGTCGGCCGCCGTTGCGGAAAGCGAGAGCAGAGGTAATGTTATAACGGTCAGTGTGAGGACGCGGCGAAGGGCTGGCAGCATGGCGTATCTCCTTGTTCAGGCTGTACGGTGACGGTGAGGACGGGCGAACCGGGCGACCAGGGCGCCGCGGGTGCCGAGGAGCGCCGATGCGAGGTACACGACACCGGCAGACAGGACGATCGCCGGGCCCGAAGGCAGGCCGGCGTGGTAGGACACGAGAAGCCCGGAGAGGCAGGCCGCGATGCCGATGGCGACGGCAAGCCCGCACATGGTGACGACACGCCCGGTCCAGAAGCGGGCCGCCGCCGCCGGCAGCATCATCAGGCCGACCGACAGCAGGGTTCCGAGCGCCTGGAACCCGCCGACGAGATTCAGAACCACGAGCCCGAGGAACAGGAAATGCACCGGCGGCCCGAGCCGGCTGACCGAGCGCAGGAACAGCGGATCGAGGCATTCCGCCACCAGCGCGCGCCAGAACACGAACAGGCAGGCGAGGGTGACGACGGCAATTCCGGCCAGGAGCGACAGTGCAGCGTCATCCAGCGAGAGCACCGAGCCGAACAGGATGTGAAGGAGATCGACGCTCGACCCGCGCAGCGACACCATCATGACGCCGAGCGCCAGCGAGATCAGGTAGAAGGCCGCCATCGAGGCGTCTTCCTTCTGGGCGGTGAAGCGCGCCACGGCGCCGGCGCCGACCGCCACCACCGCGCCGGCGATCAGCCCGCCGATCGTCATCGGCACGAGTTCCAGTCCGAACAGCAGGAAGCCGGCGGCGGCGCCCGGCAGGATGGCATGGGCCATGGCGTCGCCGGCAAGGCTCATCCGGCGCAGCATGAGGAAGACGCCGATCGGGCAGGCCGCGACCGCCAGAAGCAGCGACCCGGCGAGCGCGCGCTGCATGAAGCCGAATTCGACGAACGGCGAAATGAGAAGATCATACATGAGGGTCACCCGGCGCGCGCCATCGGCGCGGGCCGGGCATGGTCATGCGCGGCGCCATGGTGATGGGGGTGGCCATGCGGCTCGTGCGACGCCCGCGCCGACCCATTGTCCGCCGCGCACCAGGGCGCGTCGTCGTTCCACGCCTCCTCGAAATTGCGCGCCGTGCGCAGCGTCTCCGGAGTCAGCACCTTGGCCGTCTCGCCCCAGGCGACCGGCCGGCGGGCCAGCAGCAGCGCCTGCGGGAAGGTCGTGCGTACCAGGTCGAGGTCGTGCGCGACGACCATTACGGTCAGCCCCTTGCCGTGCCACCCGCGGATCAGCGCAATGAGATCCGCCACCGTCTTCGCGTCGATCGCGTTGAACGGCTCGTCGAGCAGGATGATGTCCGCTTCCTGCACCAGCACCCGCGCGAACAGCGCGCGCTGGAACTGTCCGCCCGACAGCGTATCGATCGGCCGCTTCTCGAACCCTGCCAGGCCCACCGCGGCCAGCGCCTCGCCGATCAGGGCGCGGTCCCGCGCGGCGGTCCTTCCGAGCAGGCCGCGGCGCGGCCAAAGTCCCATGTCGACGATGTCGACGACACGCACCGGAAAGCTGCGGTCGAGTTCCGACTGCTGCGGCAGATAGGCGATGCGGCGGCCGGCCTCGACGCGGCACTTGCCCGACATCGGCTTCAAGAGGCCGGCGACCGCCTTCATCAGCGTCGACTTGCCGGACCCGTTGGCCCCGACGACGGCGGTCAGCGACCCGGCCTCCACGACGCCGTTGAGATGGTGCACGGCCGCATGGCTGTTGTAGCCGAGCGTCAGGTCGCTGAAGGTGATGGCGGCGTCGCTCATGGCGTCCTGACGGTCCAATCGAAGGCGGGTGGCAGCGATATGTTATGTTATCACATTTGTCAACGCGGCCGGCTGGCCGAACGGACGAGCGATCCTGAGGCTTGATCCTGCCACAGCCTTGCAACATCACCCGGTCAGCGCGGAAGGGGCATGATGGACAGGATCGAGACGGATATCGCGGTGGTCGGCGCGGGCATCGCCGGCGTCGGGCTTGCGGCGGCGGTGGCGGATACGCACCGCGTCGTCATCCTGGAGCAGGAAGACAGGCCGGCCTATCACACGAGCGGGCGCTCGGCCGCCATCTTCATCCAGAACTATGGAAACGGCGTCATCAGGGCGCTGAGCCGCGCCAGCGCGCCGATGTTCGCAACTGCGGACAGGACGCTGTTCCCGCAGCCCCTGCTGTCGCAGCGCGGCGTGCTGACGCTGGCCGATCGCGACGGGGTCCGGCTGCATCGCGAACTGCTCGCCGAAGCGGAGGGGCTGCGCCAGATCGAACCGCGCGAGGCCGTCGCGATGGTGCCCATCCTCGATCTCGGCAAGATCGTCGAGGCATCCTACGAGCCCGATGCGCAGGACATCGACGTCGCGGCGCTCCACCAGGGCTGGCTGAGGGCGGCAAGGTCTGCCGGGGCCGTGCTGCTGACCGGGGCGCGGGTGCTCCGCGGCGAACGGCAGGGCGGCGGCTGGATCGTCGAGACCGCCGGGCATCGCATATCGGCGAGGATCGTGGTCAATGCCGCGGGCGCCTGGGCCGACGAACTGGCCGCGCTGTGCGGCGTCGAGCGGATAGGGCTGCAGCCGATGCGGCGCTCCATGGCCGTCGTGCCATGCCCGGCTGGGTATGATTGCCGCCACTGGCCGCTGTTCGACGACGTGTCGGAGAAGTGGTACGTCAAGCCCGAGAGCGGCAGGCTGCTCGTCTCGCCGGCGGAGGAAATTCCTGTCGAGCCGCATGACGCCTATGTCGACGACATGATCCTGGCCGAGGGACTGGACCGTTTCCAGCAGATGGTCACGACCCCGATCACCCATGTCGAGCGAAGCTGGGCCGGCCTGCGCACCTTCGCGCCCGACCGCTCTCCCGTGGCGGGCTTCGACGGCGCGGCGGACGGCTTCTTCTGGCTGGCAGGGCAGGGCGGCTACGGAATGCAGACCGCGCCTGCCTTGTCACGGCTCGCCGGACAGTTGATAAGGCGCGGCGCCATTCCAGGCGACCAGGAAACGATCGTGCCCGCCCTCTCGCCGGACAGGTTCCGCAAGGCGGGCTGAACCGACAGGAAGGAACGTCCCATGAGCATTCGCAGGATCGACGCCGGCCCCCGCATGAGCGATGCCGTGATCCACGGCAACACCGTCTATCTGGCCGGCCAGGTCGGCGCGCCGGGCGAAAGCGTCACCTCGCAGACCAAGGCGGTTCTGGCCCTCATCGACGAACTGCTCGCCAAGGCCGGCAGCGACAAGACGAAGATCCTTCAGGCGATCATCTGGCTCGCCGACATGTCGACCTTCGCCGAGATGAACGCGGTTTGGGACGCCTGGGTGCCGCAGGGCCACACCCCGGCGCGCGCCACCGGCGAGGCCAAGCTGGCGACGGCCGAATACAAGGTCGAGATCATCGTCACCGCCGCGATCTGAGGCAAGTGCGGGAGCTGCAGGGGACAGTTTTACCCCGAATCATACCCCCGCAGAATCGCGCGACGCAAGGTCGTCAACGCCATTCTTCGGGTCGTCAGGGAGGCGGGGTAAAACTGTCCCCGGCACCTACGTCGTCTCGGCCGCGAACTTCATGAGCCCATTTCGGGTTGTCCGGTAGACGGAGTAAAACTGTCCCCGGCTCTCTCCCTCGCAACCTCTACCCCTGCTGCGGGGTGAAGCTCGCCACGAGCATGTGCCGGTCGCCGGGATAGGTGAACACCACCTGGGTGACCGGCAGGTCGCTGCTCCAGGTCTGGCGCTCGACGACCAGGCACGCCGTCCCCGCCGCGACGTCGAGCGCGCGCGCGGCGCGGCCGGCCGCGGCCGCGGCCCGGATGCGATGCTCCGCCGCGCTCCAGGGGATGCGCGCCACCAGCCACGGGCCCGGAGCCGAGTCGGAAAAGGGCTGGTCGGCCGCCTCCGGCACGGCAGCCAGGCTGATCAGCCGGCTCTCGTGGCAGAACGGGCGGTCGCCGGCGAAATGCAGCCCCTCCACCTCCATTACCCGCAACGGTCCCGCCGTCCGCAGCCGGCCGCGATCTGCCGTTGTGGCGGCGCGTTCGACCCGGGCGCGGCACTCGAAGCGGTAAGGCAGGCCTAGCGCCTCCACCTCCACCCGGATATCGTGGATCTCGAGCACGGCCGCCTGCGATCGCGGCTGGCGCACGAAGCTGCCGGAACGGCGGCGGCGCTCGATCAGGCCGGCCTTGGCGAGTTGCGACAGCGCCTTGTTCACCGTCATGCGCGAGCAGCCATAGGTCGCCGACAGCTCGTGCTCGAACGGGATGCGATGGCCGGGCGGCCAGGCGCCGCTGACGATCCGGTCGGTGATGTCGGTCAGGATGCGGCGGTGAAGCGGCGAAGCCTCGGAGCTTTCGGCGTCGGCCATCTGCCCTGATCCCAGCTTTGCCATGCCGTGGCCGCCTCAGCCCTGCTGCAGTTGGAGCATCGCCGCGCGGAACCGCGCCGCGATCCGGTCGCGCTCCTTGTGACGGCCGCCCGCGACGACCTTGCGCCCGCCGGCCCAGACGTCGTCGACCCGCGTGCCGCGCGCGAAGATCCAGGCGTCGAGGATCGCATCGCCGGTCTTGCCGGCAAGCGAGACCTCGTCGGCGGCGAGCGAGACGAACGACGCCTCGCCGCCCGCCGCGATACCGCAGGGCGGCGCGCCCAGCGCCCGGTTTCCGCCGGCCAACGCCGCATCGAACAGCGTCCGGCCGTTCGAGCCGCCGGTCGGCGCCAGCACGTTGCGGCGGCGCAGCGCCAGGCGCTGCGAATATTCGAGCTGCCGCAGCTCGTCCGAAATGCCGATCAGCACGTTGGAGTCGGAGCCGATGCCCAAGGCGCCGCCGCGCTCCATGAACAACGGCGCGTTGAACGTGCCGTCGCCGAGATTGGCCTCGGTCACCGGGCAGAGACCCGCGACCGCTCGCGAGCCGGCCATGGCCGCTGTCTCGGCGTCGGTCATGTGGGTGGCATGGATCAGGCACCAGCGCCCGTCGACCGGGGCATTGGCGAGCAGCCATTCGACCGGGCGGGCGTTCGACCAGGCCAGGCAGTCCTCGACCTCCTTGACCTGCTCGGCGACATGGATGTGCAGCGGTCCGTCGGTCATCATCGTGATGACGGCCGACAGCTCCTCCGGGGTCGCGGCGCGCAGGCTGTGCGGCGCGGCGCCGACCACCGCATTGGCCAGCGGCCGGACCGCTTCGCGGCTGGCTTCAAGCAAGCTGCCGAACGAGTCGGCATCGTTGATGAATCGCCGCTGCCCTTCGGCCGGCGGCTGACCGCCGAACCCGGAATGCGCGTAGAACACCGGTAGCAGCGTCAAGCCGATGCCGGTGGCAGCCGCGGCTGCCGCGATGCGTTCCCCCATCTCGGCGATGTTGGCATAGGCACGTCCGTCCCGGTCGTGGTGCAGATAGTGGAACTCTCCGACGCGACCGAAGCCGGCCTCGAGCATCTCGATGTAAAGCTGTGCGGCGACGGCCTCGACCTGGTCCGGGGTCATCGACAGCGCAAACCGGTACATGACCTCGCGCCAGCTCCAGAAACTGTCGGCGCCCGGCCCGCGCGTTTCCGCTAACCCCGCCATGCCGCGCTGGAAGGCGTGGCTGTGGAGGTTGGGCATGGCCGGAAGCAGGATGGCGACCCGCTCGTCGGCGGGCGTGGGGGAGACGCCGGCTTCGACGGAGGTGACGAGGCCGGCGCTGCACACGATGCGGACGTTGGAGGCCCAGCCGGTCGGGAGAAGCGCGCTGGCGGCAAAGAGGGAGGTCATGGCCTGGCTCCGTATGAGGACGAGGCCGCACGGAAACCACCCCCCTCTGACCTGCCGGCCATCTCCCCCTCACGGGGGGAGATTGAGCGCGTCGCCCAAGCTGCCCATCTCCCCCCGAGGGGGGGAGATGGCCGGCAGGCCAGGGGGGGGTGGGGAGACTGAACTTCAGACTTTGGTGCCGTCACCAGGCTTCTCCCACATCACGCATCCGAGGCGTAGACCCGCTTGCGTCCTTGCGCAATATGTATATACATAATCGGGTCGGTTGGAAACGGGAAATCCAATGGCTGATGATGTCGATGACCAGGAGCTGCGGGTCTGGCGCAATGCGCGGATCGCCACGATGGCCGGCGATGCGCCGGGGCTCGGACTGATCGAGCGCGGCGCACTCGCTGCCCGCGGCGGCAGGATCGTGCATGTCGGTGTCGACGACGAAATGCCGGCGGAGTATCGCGACGCCCGCTCGATCGACTGCGAGGGCCGGCTGATCACGCCGGGTCTCGTCGATTGCCACACCCATCTCGTGTGGGCCGGCAATCGCGCCAACGAGTTCGAGATGCGGCTTGCCGGCGCGAGCTATGAGGAGGTGGCGCGGTCAGGCGGCGGCATCGTCTCATCCGTCCGTTCGCTGCGCCAGGCAAGCGAAGAGCAGTTGGTGGCGGAGACCCTGCCGCGCCTCGACGCGCTGATCGCCGAGGGCGCCACCACGGTGGAGATCAAGTCGGGATACGGCCTCGATCTCGAAAGCGAGGCCAAGACGCTGCGCGCTGCGCGCTCCCTCGCCGAGACGCGGTCCGTCTCCATACGCACGACGCTGCTCGCCGCCCACGCTTTGCCGCCGGAGTTCGCCGGCGACAAGGATGGCTACATCTCGCGGGTCGTCGACGAGATCCTTCCCGCCATCGCCGCCGAAGGCCTGGCCGACGCCGTCGACGGATTTTGTGAAGGCATCGCCTTTTCGCCCGAGCAGATCGCGCGGGTGTTCGATGCCGCCAGGGCGTTCGGGCTGCCGGTCAAGCTGCATGCCGACCAGCTTTCCAATCTCGGCGGCGCCGCGCTTGCAGCGCGCTACGGCGCGCTGTCGGCCGACCATGTCGAATACACCGACGAGGCGGGTGCCGCCGCCATGGCAAGGGCGGGCACCGTGGCGGTGCTGCTTCCCGGCGCCTTCTACTTCATCCGCGAGACGAAGAAGCCGCCCGTCGATCTGTTCCGCGCCCAGGGCGTGCCGATGGCCATCGCCACCGACTGCAACCCCGGCACCTCGCCGCTGACCTCGCTGCTCCTGACCATGAACATGGCCGCCACGCTGTTCCGCCTGACGGTCGACGAGTGTCTGCTCGGCGTCACGCGGCACGCGGCGCGCGCACTTGGCCTGGACGATGTCGGGGTGCTCGCCCCCGGCAAGATGGCGGATCTCGCCATCTGGAACGTCGAACGGCCGGCCGAACTCGTCTACCGCATGGGATTCAACCCGCTGCATCAGCGTATCTGGAGAGCAAAGTGACGGCAGTCATCCTGAAGCCCGGCGCCATGACGCTCGCCGATTGGCGGGCGGTCTACGAGGGCGCGGCGGTCAAGCTCGACCCTTCCTGCCTCGACAAGGTCGCGGCCGGCGCCGCCGTCATCGCGCGCATCGTCGACAAGGGCGACCCGGTCTACGGCATCAACACCGGCTTCGGAAAACTCGCCAGCGTGCGCATTCCGGCCGGAGACGTCGAGACGCTGCAGCGCAACCTGATCCTGTCGCATTGCTGCGGCATCGGCGCGCCGCTCCCGCCCGAAATCGTCCGGCTGATCATGGCGCTGAAACTCGGCTCGCTCGGCCGCGGCGCTTCGGGCGTTCGGCCTGCGACCGTCAAGCTGATCGAAGCGATGCTGACCAACGACCTCCTGCCGGTAATCCCCGAGAAGGGGTCGGTGGGGGCATCCGGCGATCTGGCGCCGCTGGCGCACATGACCGCGGCGATGCTGGGCGTCGGCGACGTGTTGACCTCCGGCACCCGGATGCCGGCCGAAACGGCGCTGCGCAAAGCCGGTCTCGAACCGATCGTGCTTGCCGCCAAGGAAGGGCTCGCCCTGATCAACGGCACGCAGGTCTCCACCGCCTTGGCGCTCGCCGGCCTGTTCCGCGCACACCGTGCCGCCCAGTCGGCGCTGATCACCGGTGCGCTTTCCACCGATGCCGCCATGGGGTCCTCGGCTCCGTTCCACGCCGACATCCACGAGCTGCGCGGACATCGCGGGCAGATCGATACCGCGGCCGCGCTGCGGGCGCTGCTCAAAGGCTCGGAAATCCGCGACAGCCATCTGGAGGGGGACGAGCGCGTGCAGGACCCCTACTGCATCCGCTGCCAGCCGCAGGTCGACGGTGCCTGCCTCGACCTGCTGCGCATGGCCGCCCGGACGCTTGAAACGGAGGCCAATGCGGTCACCGACAACCCGCTGGTGCTGGCCGACGGATCGGTCGTGTCGGGCGGGAACTTTCACGCCGAGCCGGTGGCGTTCGCCGCCGACCAGATCGCCATCGCCGTCTGCGAGATCGGCGCCATCGCCCAGCGCCGCATCGCGCTGCTGGTTGACCCGGCCCTGTCCTTCGGCCTGCCGGCCTTCCTCGCCAAGAAGCCGGGCCTGAATTCGGGCCTGATGATCGCCGAGGTCACCTCGGCCGCCCTGATGAGCGAGAACAAGCAGATGTCGCATCCGGCCTCGGTGGATTCGACACCGACTTCGGCCAATCAGGAGGACCACGTCTCGATGGCCTGCCATGGCGCGCGCCGGCTGCTGCAGATGACGGCAAATCTTGCGGGCATCATCGGCATCGAGGCGATCACCGCCGCGCAGGGCGTCGATTTCCGCGCGCCGCTGAAGACTGGGACGGAGCTTCTCAAGGCGCATGCGGCGATCCGTGCCGTCGTGCCTGACCTGGAGGTCGACCGCTACATGGCCGACGATCTGGCCGCCGGGGCCGAACTCGTGATGTCGGGCACTCTCAATGCGAGCATCGCCGCCGGAGTGCTGCCCGACCTTCCTACGGCCTGATCGCAGCAAGCAGTTGCAACCGTTTACGCGGATATCGCGACTCGATACGCGAGGTCCGTCACCAACCGAGAGGATGAGCACATGACCGATCCACGGCACAACATCCGCGAAATCCGGGCGCCGCGCGGCAGCGAGCTGAACGCAAGGTCGTGGGCTACCGAGGCGCCGCTGCGCATGCTGATGAACAATCTCGACCCGGATGTCGCGGAGAACCCCAACGAACTCGTCGTCTATGGTGGCATCGGTCGCGCCGCCCGCACCTGGGCCGATTTCGACCGCATCGTCGCCAGCCTCAAGGATCTGCGCGAGGACGAGACGCTGCTGGTACAGTCCGGCAAGCCGGTTGGCATCTTCCGCACCCATGCCGATGCGCCGCGCGTCCTGATCGCCAACTCGAACCTGGTCCCGCATTGGGCGACCTGGGAGAAGTTCAACGATCTCGATCGCAAGGGTCTGATGATGTACGGCCAGATGACGGCCGGTTCGTGGATCTATATCGGCACGCAGGGCATCGTGCAGGGGACCTACGAGACCTTCGTCGAGGCGGGGCGTCAACACTATGGCGGCAGCCTGAAGGGCAGGTGGATCCTGACGGCCGGTCTCGGCGGCATGGGCGGCGCGCAGCCGCTGGCCGGCGTCATGGCGGGAGCGTCGTGCCTCGCCATCGAATGCAATCCGGATTCGATCGATTTCCGCCTGCGCACCCGCTACCTCGACGAGAAGGCGGAGACCATCGACGAGGCGCTGGCGATGATCGAGCGCTGGACCAAGGCCGGCGAGGCGAAGTCGGTCGGTCTGCTCGGCAACGCCGCCGAGATCGTGCCGGAACTCTTCCGGCGCGGCGTGCGGCCCGACATGCTGACCGACCAGACCTCGGCGCATGATCCGCTGAACGGCTATCTGCCGAAGGGATGGTCGCTGGCCGAGTGGCGCGAGAGGCGCGTGTCGGACCCGAAGGCGGTCGAGAAGGCCGCCCGCGCCTCGATGCGCGAGCATGTCGAGGCGATGGTCGCCTTCTGGAATGCCGGCGTGCCGACGCTCGACTACGGCAACAACATCCGCCAGGTCGCCAAGGACGAGGGCTTCGAGAACGCCTTCGCCTTCCCCGGCTTCGTGCCGGCCTATATCCGCCCGCTGTTCTGCCGCGGCATCGGCCCGTTCCGCTGGGCGGCCCTGTCGGGCGACCCTGAGGACATCTACAGGACCGATGCGAAGGTCAAGGAACTGACCCCCGGCAACACCCACCTGCACAACTGGCTGGACATGGCGCGCCAGCGCATCAGCTTCCAGGGATTGCCGGCGCGCATTTGCTGGGTTGGGCTCGGCGACCGGCATCGGCTCGGGCTGGCCTTCAACGAGATGGTCGCCAGGGGAGAACTGAAGGCGCCTGTGGTGATCGGCCGCGACCATCTGGATTCCGGCTCGGTCGCCTCGCCGAACCGCGAGACCGAATCGATGAAGGACGGCTCCGATGCGGTGTCGGACTGGCCGCTGCTCAACGCGCTGCTCAACACGGCGTCCGGCGCGACCTGGGTCTCGCTGCATCATGGCGGTGGCGTCGGCATGGGCTTCTCGCAGCATGCCGGCATGGTCATCGTCGCCGATGGCACCCCGGACGCGGCACGGCGCCTCGAACGCGTCCTGTGGAACGACCCGGCCACCGGGGTGATGCGGCACGCCGACGCCGGCTACGAGGTCGCCCTCGACTGCGCGCGCGAACAGGGCCTCAAGCTGCCGGCCATCCTCGGATGAGCCTGCGGCTCGTCCGATCCGCCGATCACCGCGCGACGCCCTGGAAGAACGGCGGTGGGACGACCGTCGAGATCGCCGTCCATCCGCCCGGCGCTTCGGTCGACGAATTCGAATGGCGGCTGTCCATGGCCACGGTCGCCACCGACGGCCCGTTCTCGGTCTTCGCGGATATCGACCGCACGCTGACCGTGCTCGACGGCGAGGGCATCGTCCTCGATGTCGCCGGGCAGCCACCCGTGACATTGACACCGCGCTCTCCGCCGCATGTCTTTCCGGGTGACGTGGCGACGGGCTCATGGCTCGTCGGTGGTCCGGTCCGCGACCTGAACATCATGACCCGGCGCAGAAAATGGCGTCATCGGGTCACTTCGATGACCTTCTCCGAAAAGCCGGCGGAACTCGATGTCGCGCAGATCGCCCTGCTGTTCTGCGTGCGAGGCGGCCTGGCGATACGCTGCCGATCCGGTGCGGCAAGCCTCGATCCGCTGGACACGCTCGCGCTGCCGGCAGGCCCCTGCGGATGTGCCGCATCCGGTCCGGGCGGCGCATCCGCGCTGCTCGTGCAACTCGCCGACTGGTGAGTGTTCGCTTCACCGTCCGGCGATCACGAAAAAGACAAAATCCCGCCTCTTTGCATAGTTTTCGTGGGCAGGGCGCGCAGGCGATGCGCGCTCGGCTCGGCAACTTCTTTTCGAAAAGCATGCCGGTCGCCGGTCGGGTCATGCAACCATTCTGCTTCGAGACAATTGTGGTTTCTCCCAGGGTTCTGCCGCCGGGCGGAACGGCCTTTGCTTGTTCTGGAATTCAATAGTTTATGGAAAAAAGTTCGACGACCGTGACGGCTGCGGAAAAGGCCCCCGTGCTTCCCGCCGTGGCCGAGCAGCCGATCCGCGCCGCATTCCTCCAGGAGGAGCGCCTCCGGGCGCTCGGGCAATCTCTCGCCCGAGGCGAGGTGACGCAGTTCCTCGGTCTTGGCGATTTTGATTTCCAGGCGCGCAACCGAGACAACGCCGAGCAGATCCTGGAGACCTATCGGTCGACCAACGCGGCTCAGGCGCGCGGCGAGCCGATCACGCCGGCCGCCCAATGGCTCCTCGACAACAATTACGTGATCGAGGAAGCGATCTTCCAGATCAAGCGCGACCTGCCGCGCCGCTTCTATCGCCAGCTCGTCACGATGCAGTTGCCGGACGGCAAGCACGTGCCGCGCGTGCTGGCGCTTGCATGGCTCTATGTCGCCCATAGCGACAGCGCCGTCACCTCGACGATGCTGAAGGCGCTGGTCGATGGCTACCAGAGCGCCGAGCCGCTCAAGATCGGCGAGATCTGGGCGCTGCCGTCGCTGCTGCGCTTCGTCCTGGTCGAAAACCTTCGGCGCATTGCCGTGCGGGTCCGTCGCGCCAGGGAGATGCGTCAGATCGCGAACCAGTTGGCGGACAAGGTGCTGGCGACGGGAGACGGCGACGATCGTCGCCGGCTGATGGTCTCCTACGCCGATCACGCCCGTGACACGACCTTTGCGACGCAGCTCCTCTACCGCCTGCGCGACGGCACGCAGAATTCCGGCGAGGCGCTGGTGTGGCTGGAGGAGCAACTCGAGGCTTCCGGCTCGGACGCCGAGGCGATCACCTTCAGCGAGCACCAGACCCTTTCGGCGGGGAACGTGACGGCCGGCAACATCGTGCGCGGCCTGCGGCTGATCAACGACGTGGAATGGTCGGACTGGTTCGAGGACGTCAGCCGCATCGACGGGCTGCTGCGCCAGCGCGGCGACTATGCGGCGCTCGACTTCCAGTCGCGCGACCAATACCGCGGCGAGATCGAGGATCTGGCGCGCCGCTCGCAGTTGACCGAGTACGATGTCGCGAAACGGGCGACCGAACTGGCCGGCTATGTGCCGCGGGCCGGAGATCCCGGCGCCGATGCGACGCGGCCGGCCAGCGCCGACGTCGGATACTATCTGACCGGCGACGGCAGGCCGCAGCTCGAGGCGGCGATCGGCTATTCGGCCCCGTTCTCCAGGCGCCTGCTGCGCGCCTTCCGCGGCACCGGCTGGCTGGGGATCGTCGTTCCGGTATTCCTCCTGACCGCGATCCTGCTGGTCGCATCGGGCGTGGCGCTGAGGGGCATAGGCCTGCCTGACCCGGCCATCGCGCTGATGCTGGTGCTGTTCGCCGTGCCTGCCAGCGAGGGCGCACTCTCCTTCTTCAACACGATCGTCCTGCTGTTCCTGAAGCCGTCGCGGCTGGTCGGCTACGAATACAAGACCGGCGTGCCGCCGCAGGCCCGCACGCTGGTCGTGGTCCCGTCGCTCATCGGCTCGCGCGACGACGTGGACGAGAGCGTCCGCAACCTCGAAGTCCACTTCCTGGCGAACATGAAGGGCGCGCTGCACTTCGCCCTGCTGTCCGATTGGCCCGACAGCCAGAAGGAGCAGTCGCAGCACGACCTCGAAGTGCTGTCCTATGCGCGGGCCGAGATCGCCCGGCTCAATTCCCGCCATCCCGGCGAGGATGCGCCGCGCTTCTACCTGCTGCACCGGCGCCGCCTCTACAATCCGGGCCAGGGCTGCTGGATGGGCTGGGAACGCAAGCGCGGCAAGCTGCACGAACTCAACATGCTGCTGCGCGGCGACGGCGACACGACCTTCCTGCCGCCCGCCCATCCGCTTCCCACCGACGTCGAATATGTGATGACGCTCGATGCCGACACGCGGATGACCCGCGACGTCGTCACGCGGCTGGTCGGCAAGCTCAGCCATCCGCTCAACCGGCCCGAGATCGATGCCGCCAACCGGCGGATCGTCCACGGCTATTCGATCCTGCAGCCGCGCGTCACGGCGTCGCTGACGACGGGCGACGAGGCGTCGTTCTTCCAGCGCGTGTTTTCCGCGAACCGCGGCCTCGATCCCTATGTCTTCGCGGTGTCCGATCTTTACCAGGACGTGTTCGGACAGGGCACGTTCACCGGCAAGGGCCTCTATCACGTCGACGCCTTCGAGGCGGCGCTGAAGGGCCGCATTCCGGAGAACGCGGTGCTGAGCCACGATCTTCTGGAGGGCGCCTTCTCGAATGCCGGCCTGGTGACGGATGTCGAGGTCGTCGAGGACTACCCGACCCGCTATTCAGTGGACGCGTCGCGCCAGCACCGCTGGGCCCGCGGCGACTGGCAGTTGCTCCGCTACATCTTCGATCCGGAGTCCGGCGTTCCCGCCCTGTCGCGCTGGAAGATGATCGACAATCTGCGCCGCTCGCTGACGCCGATCTTCTGGGTGATGGCGGCGATCGCCGGCTGGACGCTGCTGCCCTTCACCCAGGCCGCCCAGTGGCAGGCACTGCTCATCCTGTCGCTGTTCATGTCGCCGACCTTCGACATCGTCGATTCCATCCTGCCGAAGGGCGGCGACGCGACGGCGCGCGGGCACTTCAGCGCGCTGTTCCGCGACATCGCCTTCGGGACCGCGATGGTGGCGCTCAAGATCGTCCTGATGGCGCATCTTGCCTGGATGATGGGCGACGCGATCGCCCGCACGCTCTATCGCCTGCTCGTCAGCCGCAAGGACCTGCTCGAATGGCGCACCGCCTCGCAGGCCCACAAATCCGGCGGCAACGGCTTCTTCGCTTATTACCGCATGATGTACGGCGCCGTGGTGATCGGCATCGTCGGCCTCGCGATCCCGGTTTTGGCCGACTCGACCGGCGCGTTCGTGGCCTTCGCCTTCGCCATATTCTGGGCGGGGTCCCCGGCCTTCGCCTGGTTGATCAGCCGCTCCGCCGAGACCGAGGACCGGCTGCGCGTCGCCCAGTCGGACCGGCAGGTGCTGCGGGTGGTCGCGCGCCGCACATGGGGGTATTTCGAGGAATACGTCACGCCGGCGGAAAACATGCTGCCGCCGGACAATTTCCAGGAAACGCCGCTGCCGGTGGTCGCCGGCCGGACCTCGCCGACCAATATCGGCGTCTATCTCCTGTCGGTCGTCTCGGCCCGCGACTTCGGCTGGATCGGCCTCGCCGATGCGGTCCGCCGCATCGAGGAGACGATGACGACGGTCGAGAAGCTCGAACGCTTCCGCGGCCATCTCTACAACTGGTATGACACGCGCAGTCTCAAGCCGCTTCTGCCGCTCTATGTCTCCAGCGTCGACAGCGGCAATCTGGCGGGACATCTCATCGCCGTTTCCGCGGCCTGCGCCGAATGGGCGGAGGCGCCGTCGGTGCATCTGCAGGGCGAGTTCGACGGGCTTCTGGACACGGTGTCCATCCTCGAGGAGAGCCTCGCGGCGCTGCCCGACGACCGCCGCCAGCTTCGGCCGCTGCGCCAGCGCCTGACCGATCGCATCGAGGGGATGCGCAGGGCGGTCGAGACCATCAAGGGCCAGCCCGAGATGGCCTCGATCCGGACCATCAACCTGTCGGTTCTGTCGGGCGAGATCCGCAAGCTTGCCTCCGCGATTCACGCCGAGGCTGGCTCGACGCCGAGCGAGATCCTGGTCGACTGGGCCGCCAAGCTGCAGGCCACCTGCGAGGCGCATGTCGACGACGCCCACAGCGACGAGAAGACGGTCGAGGCGCTGCGCGGCCGGCTGCTGGCGCTGCGCGAGCGCACCCGCAAATTCGCCTTCGACATGGATTTCTCGTTCCTGCTTCGCCTCGACCGCAAGCTGCTGTCGATCGGCTACCGCGTCTCGGAGCATCAACTCGACGAAAGCTGCTACGACCTGCTGGCTTCCGAGGCGCGGCTGACCAGCCTGTTCGCCATCGCCAAGGGCGACATCCAGACGGAGCACTGGTTCCGCCTCGGCCGCCCGATCGTCGAGATCGGCTTCAAGGGCGCGCTGCTTTCCTGGTCGGGCTCGATGTTCGAGTATCTGATGCCGCCGCTCGTCATGAAGGAGCCGCAGGGCGGCATCCTCAACCAGACCGACAAGCTCGTCGTCGCGCGGCAGATCCAGTACGGGCGCTCGCGCCGCATCCCGTGGGGCATCTCGGAAGCCGCCTACAATGCGCGCGACCGCGAGATGACCTACCAGTACACCAATTTCGGCGTGCCGGGCCTCGGTCTCAAGCGCGGCCTGGCGCAAAACCTGGTCATCGCGCCCTATGCGACGCTGCTGGCCGCGCAGTTCATGCCGCATGAGGCGGTGCGCAACCTGGCGGCCCTGACCGAGGCCGGCGCGCTTGGCCGCTACGGCTACTACGATGCCGTCGACTATACCCCGCAGCGGGTGCCGGCCGGCGCCACCCATGCCGTCGTCTACAACTACATGGCCCATCACCAGGGCATGTCGATCGTCGCGGTCGCCAACGCGATCTTCGAGGGGCGGATGCGCGACCGCTTCCACTCCGACCCGGTGATCGAGGCGGCCGAACTCCTGCTGCAGGAAAAGGCGCCGCGCGACATTCCGGTGGCCACGACCCGCACCGAGGCCGACGAGAGCGGCATCGTCGAGGAAGTGCCGGCCAGCGACGACAACCGGATCGTCCTGAACCCCGCCGTGGCGATGCGCTCCACCAATCTGATGTCCAACGGCCGCTATTCTGTGATGGTGACGGCGACCGGCACCGGCTACAGCCGCTGGAACGACATCGCGGTGACGCGCTGGCGCGCCGACCCGACCGAGGATCGCGACGGGACGTTCCTGTTCCTGCGCGACGTCGAGAGCGGCGAATGGTGGTCGGCGACCGCGACACCCCGGCGCGCCGAGGACGAGCACGCCGTCACCCATTTCCGTGACGACAAGGCGACCTTCACCAAACGCGTCGGCACGCTTCGCTCGGAAGTCGAGTGCATCGTCGTGTCGGAAGGCAATGGCGAGGGCCGCCGCATCACGCTGCAGAACGACGGCGAGACCGACCGCCACATCGAGATCACCTCCTTCCTCGAATTCGTGCTGGCTCCCGAAGCTGCCGACAGCGCCCATCCGGCCTTCTCGAAGATGTTTGTCGAGACGGAAATTTCGTCTTCCCGCAACGTCGTCTACGCGCGGCGCCGCAAGCGCTCCTCTGCCGATGCCGAGATCGAGGCCGCGCATTTCGTCACCGACGATTCGCGCGACACCGAGGCCGAGACCGACCGCCGCGCCTTCATCGGCCGGGGGCGCACGATCTCGGAAGCCGCCGCGTTCGACGCGGGAGCCCATCTCGGCGGTCATTCCGGATTTGTTATGGACCCAGCAGCGGCGCTGCGCCGCCGCATCCGGGTACCCGTCAACAAGAAGGTGCAGGTCACCTTCTGGACCGTGGTCGGCAACAGCCGCGAGGAGATCGACGCCTCGATCACCCTGCTGAACCATCCGGACAGCTTCGGCCGCCAGGCGATGATGTCGTGGACGCGCTCGCAGGTGCAGACGCGCCATCTCGGGCTCAGCCTGGCCGACGCCGCCAACGTCCAGCGCCTGGCGCGCTATCTGATCTATCCGGACGCGGCGCTGCGCGCGCCGGCCGAAAGTATCGCCTCCGGCCTGGGCAGGCAGTCGGCCCTGTGGCCGATGGCGATCTCGGGCGATTTTCCGATCTTCGCGGTCCGCATCGGCGACGTGGCCGATCTGGAGATCGTCGGACAGGCGCTTCGCTTTCAGGAATATCTGCGGTCGCGCGGCATGCGCGTCGACCTCGCCATCGTCAACGAGCAGGCCTCTTCCTACGTCCAGGATCTGCAGCAGGCCATCGAGGCGCTGTGCGAGAACAGCCGGCTGCGCGGCCATGAGCTGGGGCCGCGCCAGCACATCTTCGCCGTGCGCCGCGACCTCATGGACGAGAATTCCTACCGGACGCTGCTCGCCGCCGCGCGCGTCGTCCTGCACACCCGCAACGGCACCATTTTCGACCAGATCGAGCGCGCCGAGGCAGCCGAGTTGCAGGCCCGCGAGGCGGTGCGCGCCGCCGATGCGGCCCTTGCGCGATCCGCCGAGGCGCCGCTGCAGCGCAAGTCGCGGCGGCGCGACGTGGCGGCGGACGGCAAGGGGCTGGCCTCGTGGAACGGCTATGGCGGGTTCGACGACCGGGGCCGCAGCTACGTCGTTCGCCTCACGGGCGCACGAACCACGCCGCAGCCGTGGATCAACGTCATCTCCAACGAGAATTTCGGCTTCCACGTCTCCGCCGAGGGCGCCCACTTCACCTGGAGCCGCAACAGCCGCGACTATCAGTTGACGCCGTGGTCCAACGATCCGGTGTCGAACCGCCCCGGCGAGGCGATCTACATTTTCGACCACGCCAGCCGCCGGGGCTTCTCGCCCTACGCCTGCGTCATGCGCGACGCGGGCGTCACCTACGAGGCGCGTCACGGCCAGGGCTACTCGACCTTCAATGCCAGGCGCGGGACAATCGCCGCCGAACTGACCCAGTTGGTCGATCCCGCCGATCCGCTGAAGGTCAGCCGCCTCAAGCTGCGCAACACCGGCTCCGTGGTGGCACGGCTGACGGTCTATTGCTATGCGGAATGGGTGCTCGGCAACAATCGTGCACGAACCGCTCCGAACATCGTGCCGTCGATCGACGAGGCGACGGGAGCCTTGCTCGCCTCAAATCCGTACAGTCTGGATTTCGCCGATCGCGTCGCGTTTCTCGCCGGCGACGCGAAGCCGGATAGCTTCACCGCCGATCGCAGCGAATTCATCGGATCGCACGGCTCGGTGGAGTGGCCGGCGGCCGCGACCGACGGGGCACGCCTTTCCGGGCGCGTCGAGGCCGGAGCCGACCCGTGCTCGGCGCTGGCGCGCGACATCGAGATCGCACCGGGCGCCGAAATCAGCCTGCTGTGGCTGATGGGGGATGCCGGGTCCAGGGACGAAGCGCGGCATCTGGTCGAGACCCACCGGGCCCGCGACTTCGATCAGCGTCTGGCCGAGACGGCGAAGCGCTGGGACGATTTCCTCGGCACCGTGCAGGTCGAGACGCCGGACGACGACCTGAATGCGATGGTCAATCATTGGCTTCCCTATCAGAGCCTGTCGTGCCGCATCATGGCGCGGTCCGCCTTCTACCAGGCGAGCGGCGCCTTCGGCTTCCGCGATCAGCTACAGGACACGCTCGCCTTCGTGCTGCAGGATCCGACGCTGGCGCGCACCCAGATCCTCAACGCCGCCAGGCGCCAGTTCCCGGAAGGCGACGTCCAGCACTGGTGGCTGCCGCGCACCGGCGCCGGCGTGCGCACCATGATCTCCGACGACGTGGTCTGGCTGGCGCATGCCGCCGCCCATTATGTGGAGGCGACCGGCGACGCGGGCATATTGGACGAGAAGCTGCCCTACATCTCGGGTCCGCCCCTGAAGGAAGGGGAGCACGACGCCTTCTTCCAGCCGGAGCCGACCCGCGAAACCGCGACCCTCTACGAGCACTGTGTCAAGGCGCTCGACCTGGCCCTGGCGCGCCTCAGCCCGAACGGCATACCGCTGATCCTCGGCGGCGACTGGAACGACGGCATGAACCGCGTCGGCGAGGAGGGAAGGGGCGAAAGCGTCTGGCTGGGCTGGTTCCTGCTGAAAACGTTGCGCGACTTCATTTCCGTTTCCGAGCGTCGCGGCGACAAGGACCATGCCGGCCGCTGGAGCAAGGCGGCCGCGACACTGGCGCAGGCGCTCGAGCGCACCGCCTGGGACGGCTCGTGGTATCGAAGGGGCAGCTACGACGACGGCACGCCGCTGGGCTCGCAGGCGTCCGACGAGTGCCGGATCGACTCGATCGCCCAGTCCTGGAGCGTCCTGGCGGATGGCGATCCGAAGCGGACGCACAAGGCCATGCAGTCGGCGCTGTCGCGCCTGGTCGACGCCGAAACGCGGATCGTCAAGCTGTTCGAGCCCCCCTTCAAGGACACGCTCAAGGACCCCGGCTACATTCGCAGCTATCCGCCCGGCGTTCGCGAGAACGGCGGCCAGTACACGCATGCCGCGACCTGGTTTGTCATCGCCCTGGCGAAAATGGGGCGCGCCGATGACGCCTGGCGCTGCTTCCAGATGCTCAATCCGGTGAGCCATGCACGCGACGAGGCGTCGGCCGAGCGCTATCGCGTCGAGCCCTATGTCGTGGCCGCCGACATCTACTCGATCGGCGACAAGGCGGGGCGCGGCGGCTGGACCTGGTATACGGGGTCGGCGGGCTGGCTCTACAGGGCCGCGGTCGAGGGGTTGCTCGGCATCACCCGCCACGGCGACCGGATCCGGATCGCCCCGGCGATTCCAGAGGCATGGCCTGAGTTCACGGTGCGGCTGCGCCTGCAAGGCCATAGCCATGTGGTGCGCGTCAGCCGCCGCCGGGATGGCGACGGCCTGTCGATCGAAGTCGATGGCGTTGCGCTGGCCGGCAACGAGTTCGCGTTTGCGCCGCACCGCGCAGACCACGCCGAGCAGCCGCGCGAGGCGGCGCAGTGAGTTCACGGCGGAGTCGCGCCGCCGCCATCATTTCGCCGCAACACCGCCATTTTTCCTTTTAACTCAGCCTGTTAACGGATCACGGAAGATTTCCGCCGGTCGTAATCATTTGTTCGCGTGCGCGGAACCGTACCGTGTATGGGCGATTGAACTTCGCGGTCACAGCCGCTACGACTTCGGCGATTGCTGCGTTGCACAATATTGCTGCTGCGAGGGTTTCGAGTGTCCTTGTTTGAGGTCTATTGGAAGGCGCTGCGCTATCTGGGCGCCGATCGGAAACGCGTTGCGCTGATCTGCTCCGCCAACGTCGCCCTCGCCATCGTGGCGATCGCCGAGCCGATCCTGTTCGGACGCATCATCGACGCGATCTCCGAAAAGAGCGATCTCGTGCAGACGCTCGCCCTGTGGGCGGCGCTCGGGCTGTTCAACATCGTGGCCTTCGTTCTCGTGGCCCGTGGCGCCGACCGGCTTGCCCATGCGCGGCGCGCGGCGGTCCTCTGCGAGTCCTATGAGCGCGTGATCTCGATGCCGCTGAACTGGCACCAGAATCGCGGCACCTCCAATTCGCTGCACACGCTGCTGCGCGGCGTCGAAACGCTGTTCTCGCTGTGGCTGGAATTCATGCGCACGCATCTGTCCACCGCGGTCGCGCTCGTGCTTCTCGTGCCGACGGCGCTGGCCATGGACGTCCGCATGTCGCTCGTGCTGTTTGGGCTGGGCTGCGCCTACGTCGTGGTCGGGCGCACGGTCATGCGCAAGACGAAGGACGGGCAGGCGAGGGTGGAGGGCCATTTCCACAAGGTCGTGTCGCACGTCAGCGACACCGTCGGCAATGTGACCGTCCTGCAGAGCTACAATCGCATCGGCCAGGAGACCCAGGCGCTGCGCGAGATGAGCGGCCGGCTCCTCGACGCGCAGTTCCCGGTGCTCGATTGGTGGGCCCTGGCCAGCGCGCTCAACCGCCTGGCCTCGACGATTTCGATGATGATCGTGCTGATCATTGGTGCGCTTCTGGTGTCGCGCGGCGACCTGCGCATCGGCGACATCGTCGCCTTCACCGGCTTCGCCGCCTTGCTGATCAGCCGGCTCGACCAGGTGTCGGGTTTCGTCAACCAGATTTTCGAGGCGCGGGCCAAGCTCGAAGCCTTCTACGAGATCGAGAACGCATCGGCGCATGTCGCCGATCCGGACGGCGTCCATGACCTGAAGGATGTCAGGGGCCATATCCGGTTCGACGACGTCGACTTCGTCTTCCCCGCCTCCGGAGAGGGCGTCGAGGACATCAGCTTCGAGGTCCAGCCGGGCCAGACCGTCGCCATCGTCGGGCCGACGGGCGCCGGCAAGACGACGCTCATCAACCTGCTGCAGGGCGTGCATGTGCCGAAGAGCGGCCGAATCCTGATCGACGGCGTCGACACGGCGACGGTGACGCGCCGCTCGCTGCGCCAGTCGATCGCCGCCGTGTTCCAGGATGCCGGGCTGTTCAACCGCACGATCGAGGACAACATCCGGGTCGGGCGCGCGGAGGCGCAGAATACGGAAGTCCATGCCGCGGCGGCGGCGGCGGCCGCCCAGGATTTCATCCTGGCGAAGTCGGACGGCTACGATACCTGTGTCGGCGAACGTGGCGGCCAGCTCTCCGGCGGCGAGCGGCAGCGCATCGCGATCGCCCGCGCGGTGCTGAAGAACGCGCCGATCCTCGTGCTGGACGAGGCCACCAGCGCGCTCGACGTCGAGACGGAGGCGCGCGTCAAGGCGGCGATCGACGATCTGCGCGACAGCCGCACGACCTTCATCATCGCCCACCGGCTGACGACGGTCCGCGACGCCGATCTCGTCGTGTTCATGGATCGCGGCCGCATCGTCGAGATGGGTGGCTTCGACGAGCTTGCGGCGACCAACGGCCGTTTCGCCGCGCTGCTGCGCGCCGGCGGCCTGCTCAACGACGGCGACGTGCGTCGTCTCAGCCACCTTTCTGTGACCGGCGAGGCGGCCTGATCCGCGCCGCCTGCGCCGATCGCGCGCATTGCCGGCGGCCCGCTGCGGCGATATGAAGGCGCCATGACCGAAACCGGTGTCCGGATCACCTCAGGCTGGCGCGACCTTGCGAACCCGACCAGGTTCGTCTCGATCGCGGATCGGGCCGTGCCCTGGCTGGCGGCGCTTTCGGCGATCGTCCTGGCCATGGGCCTCTGGATGTCGTTCACCGCGCCCGAAGACTACCAGCAGGGCATCACGGTGCGGATCATGTACATCCACGTGCCCTTCGCCTGGCTGTCGATGATGTGCTACTCGCTGATGGCCGTTTCAGCGCTCGGCACGCTGGTCTGGCGCCATCCGCTGGCGGATGTCGCGCTGAAATCGGCGGCGCCGATCGGGGCGGTGTTCACCGCGCTGGCCCTGGTCACCGGCTCCGTCTGGGGCAAGCCGATGTGGGGCACCTGGTGGGTGTGGGATGCCCGGCTGACCTCGGTGTTCGTCCTGTTCCTGATGTATCTCGGCCTGATGGCGCTGACCCGCGCCATGGACGATCCGCCGCGCGCCGCGCGCGCCGCCGCGGTGATGACGCTGGTCGGCTTCATCAACATACCGATCATAAAATTCTCGGTCGACTGGTGGAACACGCTGCATCAGCCGGCCTCGGTGATGCGGCTCGACGGGCCGACCATTCACCCGAGCCTGCTCTGGCCGCTGCTGACGATGGCGATCGGCTTCACGCTGCTGTTCTTCACCTTGCACCTGCTCGCCATGCGCAACGAGATCTTCCGCCGCCGCGTCGCGGCGATGCGGCAGGTGGCGGCGCGCCGCGCCGAGCGGGCAGGTTGAGGCGCGCTAAAACGCCTTGAAGGTGAGCGTCGTCAGCGACCGCATGATGCCGGGAACGTTGGCGATGTTCTCGTTGATGAACTTGCCGATGTCGACGCCGTCGTCGATGTAGACCTTCATCAGCAAATCGTAGTCGCCGCTCGTCGAATAGAGTTCGGACACCACCTCGCGCTCATAGAGCGCGTCGGCGACCTCGTAGGTCTTGCCGGGCGAGCACTGGAGCTGGACGAAGACGGCGCGCATGCAAAACCTCCATGCTGAAACTGCCGCCTTCTTACACGGGTAGGCCGGGCTGGGCCAGCGTTGATGGCTGGCCCGGTTGCCGCCGCTTCACGCGCCGGTCGGGGCGTTGGCGTGCATCAGCCCTTCGGCCTTGAGGTCGGCCCACAGCGCCGCGGGAACCTTGGCGTCGATCAGCCTGCGGTTCGCCTCGACTTCCGCCGGGCGCTGGCCGCCGGGGATCACCGAGACGACGCTCGGATGGGCCAGCGGGAAGCGCAGGGCGGCCTCGATCAGCTTCACGCCATGGCGGCCGCAGACGGCTTCGATGCGCGCGACGCGATCGAGGATCGCCGGCGGCGCGGCTTCGTAGTTGTAGTAGGCGCCGGGCTTGGGGCCGGTCGCCAGGATGCCGGAATTGTACGGCCCGCCGAGCACGATGCCGATGCCGCGCTTCTCGCATAGCGGCAGGAAGCTGTTCAGCGACTCCTGCTCCAGCAGCGTATAGCGGCCGGCCAGCAGGAAAATGTCGAAGTCGCCGCGCTCGGCGAGCGTCTGCGCCACTTCCCACTCGTTGATGCCGGCGCCGATCGCCTTGACCACGCCCTGGTCGCGCAGCGAGACGAGCGCCTTGTGGCCGGATGCCATCAGCTCGTCGATGCGCGCGTCCGAGGCGGCCTTGCTGCCATGGGTGAAGATGTCGACGTCGTGGGCGAACAGGATGTCGACCCGGTCGACGCCCAGCCGTTCGAGCGAGGCCTCGAAGGAGCGCATCACACCGTCATAGCCGTAGTCGTAGACCTCGCGGCGCGACGGCGTATCGAAGAACTTGCCGATGCCGGTGCGCTGCTCCGGAGGGCAGACCTGCAGCGTCCGGCCGATCTTTGTCGACAGCACGTAATCGTCGCGCCGCTTGCCGCGCAGGAAGCGGTTGAAGCGGGTTTCGGACAGGCCAAGACCGTAGAGGGGAGCGGTGTCGTAGTAGCGCACGCCGGTTTCCCACGCCTTGGCCAGGATGGCATCGGCCTCGTCGTCCGACACGGCGCGATAGAGATTGCCGAGCGGCGCGCCGCCGAAGCCGAGCTCGGTGAAGTCGAGGCCGCCATTTCCCAGGCGATCGAAATGACGCACGTCCATGAATTCCACTCCTCCTGCGATTTCGGGCGCGAACCTATCACACTCCACCGTGACCAAAAGCCGGGCCAAGACGTTGGACAGCGATTTTTCAGCTTGTTACGATGACGTGTTCGACAATGCCCGGGGGGATCGTGACTCAGAAGTTCAATGCCATTTTCGGCGTCAAGCCCATCATCGCGATGGTTCATTTCGGCGCTCTGCCGGGCTCGCCTCTCTATGATGCGAAAGGCGGACTCGACGCGCTGCTCGACGGTATCGTGAAGGATCTCGATGCCCTGCAGAAGGCGGGCGTCGACGCGGTGATGTTCGGCAACGAGAACGACCGCCCCTACGAGTTCCAGGTCGATGCCGCGTCCACCGCGACCATGGCCTATGTCATCGGCCAGGTGCGCCGGCGGATCACCGTGCCGTTCGGCGTCAACGTGCTGTGGGATCCGATGGCGTCGATCGCGCTCGCCGCGGCGACCGGCGCCTCTTTCGTGCGCGAAATTTTCACCGGAACCTATGCCTCCGACATGGGACCCTGGACGCCGGACGCCGGCAAGGCGATGCGCTACCGCGACCGGCTGCATCGGCAGGATCTGGCGTTGCTCTACAACGTCTCGGCGGAATTCGCCTATTCGCTCGACCGCCGCCCGGTCGAGGACCGCGCCCGCTCGGCAGTCTTCTCGTCGATCCCGGATGCGATCCTGGTTTCCGGCCAGATCACCGGCGAGGCGGCCGAGATGGGCGATCTCGAGGCGGTCAAGCGGGCGCTGCCCGGCACGCCGGTGCTCGCCAATACCGGCGTCAAGCATTCGACCGTGGCCGACGTGCTGAAGGTGGCCGACGGCGTCATCGTAGGCTCCTCGCTGAAGGTCGACGGCAACACCTGGAATGCGGTCGATCCCGAGCGGGCAGCCGAATTCATGCGCCTGGCGCGTGCCGCGCGTGGTGGCTGACGCGATGACGGGAGCAGGGGATGCGTTGCGCGAACGCCTGCGCGTTCTGCTGATCGATCTGATGCTGACGCCGGGGCTGAGCGGTCATGAGGGCCGGGTGCGCAGGCTCCTGATGGCGGAATTGCGGGCGCTCGGCCTCGAGACCCGCACCGACATGCTGGGCAACCTCATCGCGACGCTCGACGGCGACGCCGGCGCGCCGAGCGTCATGCTGTTCACCCACATGGACCAGCTCGGCTTCGTCGTGCGCAAGGTCGAGCCCGACGGCTTCATCCGGATCGAACGCCTTGGCGGCGTGCCGGAGCGGGCTCTGGCGTCCCAGCCGGTGACGATCTGCGTGGGCGAGGGGCGCGACGTGGCCGGCATCATCGCCAACAAGAGCCACCACGCCACCACGCCGGACGAGAAGTACAAGGTCGTCCCCTATATGGACCTCTATATCGACGCCGGATTTTCCGATCGCGCCGAGGCGGAAGCCGCGGGCGTGCTGATCGGCACGCCCGTCGTCTACCGGCCCAACGTGATCGAGCTGTCCGACATGCGCCTGGCCGGCACCTCCGTGGATGACCGGGCCGGCTGCGCGGTGATCGTGGAGGTGGCGCGCTCGCTGTTCGAGATCGAGGCGCGGCCGACCGTGCATCTCGTCTTCTCGGTCCAGGAGGAGTTCAACCTGCGCGGCGCCCTGCCGGCGGCCCAGGCGTTGAAGCCGGACATCGCCATCCAGCTCGACCTGCTGCTCGCCACCGACACGCCCGACATGGGCTATCGCGGCGACGTGCATCTCGGCGGCGGGCCGGCGATGAGCCTCTATTCCTTCCACGGCCGCGGCACGCTGAACGGGACGATCCCGCATCCAGCCCTGGTCTCGCATTTCGAGGCGACCAGCCGCTTCCAGGGCATCCACCTGCAGCGCAGCGCCCATACCGGGGCGCTGACCGACTCGTCCTACGTGCAACTGGTCGAGGGCGGGGTGGCGTCGATCGATCTCGGCTTCCCCATGCGCTATTCGCATTCTTCGCTCGAAGTCTGCGATCTGCGCGATCTCGAACAGCTCGTCCGGCTGCTGGTAGCCGGCATCGCCGGCATCGACGCCGATTTCAGCCTCAACCGGGACGACTACGTCGGATGAGCTACACGCTCGGCATCGATATCGGGACATTCGAATCGAAAGGCGTCATCGTCGACGCGCATGGCGGCATCGTCGCCACCGCGTCGCGGCCGCACAAGATGCTTGTTCCCCGGCCAGGCTGGGCCGAGCATCGGCCGAAGCAGGACTGGTGGGGCGATTTCGTCCACATCTGCAAGGCCATGCTGGCCCAATCCGGCATCTCGCCGAAGGACATCGCCTGCATCGGCACCAGCGCCATCGGCCCGTGCATGCTGCCGGTCGATACGAAGGGCGAGGCGCTGTCCAACGCTGCGCTCTACGGCGTCGATGCCCGCGCGTCGGTCGAGATCGAGGAACTCAACGCCGCGATCGGCGCCGGCCGCATCCTCTCGGCCTGCGGCAATGCGCTGACCTCGCAATCGGTCGGACCGAAGATCCTGTGGCTCAGGAAGAACCGCCCGGAGATCTTCGCCAAGGCCGCGAAAATCGTCACTTCGACCACCTATCTGGTGCAGAAGCTGACCGGCGAATGCGTCATCGACCACTACTCCGCCGCCAATTTCTCGCCGCTCTACGTCATCGGCAAGGGCTGGAGCGACGAGCTCGCACCCGACATCATCGAACTCGACCGACTGCCGCGCCTGCTGTGGTCGACCGACATTGCCGGCCATGTCACCGCCAGGGCGGCGCGCGAAACCGGTCTGGCCGAAGGCACGCCGGTGATCTGCGGGACGATCGACGCCGCCTCCGAGGCGATCAGCGTCGGCGTCACCCGGATCGGCGACATGATGGTCATGTACGGCTCGACGATCTTCACCATCATGCTGTCGAGCGAACGGATCGAGGATTCGCGCCTGTGGTACGCGCCCTGGCTGTTCCCGGGCGAGCACGCCTCGATGGCAGGGCTGGCGACCAGCGGAACGCTGACCCACTGGTTCCGCGACCAGTTCGCCAAGGATGTCGACCCGGCCGCGGCGTTCCCGCTGCTGGCGGCCGAGGCGCAGGCATCGCCGCCGGGCGCCAAGGGACTGGTCGTCCTGCCATATTTCTCGGGCGAGCGGACGCCCATTCATGATCCGCACGCCAAGGGGACGGTCTTCGGCCTGAACCTCACGCATGGCCGCGGCGATCTGTACCGCGCCGTGCTCGAGGGCATCGCCTGCGGAACGGCGCATATCGTCGACACCTATCGCGAGATCGGCGAGCCGCCGAAATCCATCCTGGCGGTGGGCGGCGGAACCAAGAACGCCGTCTGGGCGCAGGCGACCTCCGACATCGCCGGCATGACGCAGACCGTATGCGGCAAGACGATCGGCGCAAGCTACGGCGACGCCTTTCTCGCCGCGCTCGCCATCGGTGATGCGAAGCGCGCCGACATCCGCAGGTGGAATCCGGTCGAGCGGCGGATCAGGCCGAATGCCAGGACAGCGGCGGTCTATGCGCGTCAGTACGGCGTGTTCAAGGACCTCTACCGGCAGACCCGCGACCTGATGGCGAGGCTCGATGGCTGAGGACCTTTTCCGCACGGCGCTCGATGAACTCGACATCGTGCTGCAACGCATCGACCTGGGGCAGGTGGACGACGCCTGCGCGGCGATCGGACGGGCGGGAACCGTCGTCGTCTATGGCTGCGGCCGCGAGGCGTTGCAGATGAAGGGCTTCGCCATGCGGCTCTTCCACATCGGCGTGCCGGTCGCGGTGGTCGGCGACATGACGGCGCCGGCGCTGGGCCAGGGAGATCTCTTTCTGGTGACGGCCGGGCCGGGGGAGCTTTCGACGGTCACCGCGCTGATGACGGTCGCCAGGAATGCCGGCGCCCACAATCTGCTGCTCACCGCCGAGCCGGACAGCAGCGCCGGGCGCCTCGCCGACTCCATGATCCTCGTCCCCGCCCAGACCATGGCGCGCGATCAGGGCGACGCCCGCACCTCGGTCCTGCCGATGGGCTCGGTCTACGAGGGCGCCCTGTTCATGCTGTTCGAGGTGATGATCCTGAAGCTGAAAGGGCTGCTCGCCGTGTCGCCCGAGGCCATGCGCGCCCGCCACACCAATATGGAATAGCGATGCGCTACGAGTTGATGCTGCCGCACCAGATCCGCGCGGCGATCGAGGCGAACGTGCCGGTCGTGCTGCCGCTCGGCGTGCTGGAGTACCACGGCGAGCATCTCGGCCTCGGCATGGACACGCTGGCGGTGGTCAGGATGCTCGACCTGGTCGAGAAGGAGCTGCCGCTCGTCATCCTGCCGCCCTTCTACTATGGCGCGGCGAGCTATGCCGTGGCGGGTCCCGAGGGGAGCGGCTCCGTGCAGGTGGGCGGCAGGGCGCTGGCACCCTTCGCCGAGGACCTGTTCTATTCGCTGCTGCGGATCGGCTTTCGCAACATCCACGCGATCATCCACCATCAGACGGAGAACTTCGTCGCCGGCATGCCGACCGACCTCGCCTTCAAGACCGCCGGCCGGCAGGCGATCTTCCGCTTCCTCGAGAAGGAACACGGGGAAGGCTGGTGGGGCAACGAGGCGTCGGCCAATTACTATGCCGAGCACGCCGCCGGCGCCAACCCGTTCAACTGGGTGCAGGTCCACCCGCTGATGTCGCCGGAAATCATCGCGCAGTACCCGTTCGACCATGCGGGGCAGGGCGAGACGTCGCTGATGATGGCGCTGTGCCCGGAGGCGGTGGATATGGGAAAGGTCGGCGACAACACCGGCTGGTATACGGCGAGCGCCAAGGACGCGTCGGCGGAGCTCGGGCAGACCGGGGTCGACCTGATCCTGAAGCGATTGCGGAAGCTTTTCAGTTCGTAGCGTTCTTGTTGGCGTTCGGAGCTTGATATATCCTGGCTGGTGTATCGGGTAGACGAGGGCGGATAGCCTAGATGGCCTTCCATATCAAAAATCCGCAGACGGATGCGCTGGCCAGAAAGGTCGCAGCTATGCGTGGCGTCGGTCTCACCGAAGCTGTGCATCAGGCGCTGGAGCGCGAATTGGAATGCCAGCAGCCCGGCAAGGATTTGGTTGAGATAGGGCTGGAGTTCGTGCGCGAACTCCGCAAGCGGGGCGACCCGGAACGCGGCCTTCCTGCGGACAAGGCGTTTCGCGACAGCCTTTACGAGCGCGACTGATGCTGATCGACGCTTCTGCGCTGACCGCCATGATGACCGATGAACAGGATGCGGGCGAGCTTCTGGCGCGACTGAAAGCTGCAAACGTCCGGATGACGACGCCCGTGGCAGTTTGGGAGGCGATCCTCGCTGTGGCGAGGGTCATCAAGCTGACGCCCCAGGATGCGAGCGATGTCGTTCGCCGTTACCTGGAGCTTATGCGGATTGAACTCATGCAGGTTTCGCCGGAAGCGACATGGCTCGCCCTCGACGCCTTCGACCGGTATGGCAAGGGACGGCACCCGGCCAGCCTCAACATGGGCGACTGTTTCGCCTATGCCTGCGCTCGGCACTATCGCCAGCCGCTGCTCTACAAGGGCGCCGACTTCGCCCGGACGGACATCGAAGCAGCGTGAACGATCCGTCCTATTTCACAGCGCCGGCCGTCATCCCCTTGATCAGATAGCGTTCCAGCAGCACGCCGATGACGATCAGCGGCACGATCGCCGCGAAGGACAGCGCCGCCATCGACCACCAACTGATGCCCTGGCTGCCGGTCTGCGACGCCACCATCACCGGCAGCGTGTTGGCATGCGTCGAGGTCAGCAGCGCCGCGAAGAAATACTCGTTCCAGGTCAGCACCAGGCTGAGGATGAAGGCCGCCATCATGCCGGGAAGCGCGATCGGCAGGATGATCGCCAGGAAGGCGCCCCAGATCGACAGGCCGTCGACCAGCGCCGCCTCCTCGAGCTCGGTCGGGATCGAGGCGAACTGGTCGCGCATGATCCAGATGACGATCGGCAGCACGGTCAGCGTGTAGAGCATGATCAGGCCGATGCGCGTGTCGAGCAGCGCGAGCTGCTTGTAGAGCACCAGGAACGGCAGGGCGAGGACGACCGGCGGCAGGATCAGTTGCGACAGGAAGAAGAAGGAGATGTCGGAGTTTCGCATGAAGCCGAAGCGGTAGGAGAACCGCGACAGGCCGTAGGCCGCGAGCGATCCGAGGATCACCGCCAGCGACGAGGAGACGACCGAGGTGATCGCCGAATTGTAGAAGCGCTTCATGAACTCGTCGCGCACCGTGCTTTCGGCGCCGATGGTCTCCGGCGACAGGCCGAGCGACCGCCAGCCGAGCCAGGCCGGCGTGTAGTCGATCCAGGGGATCAGTGCGCCCTGCATGACGTTCGGCGCCGTCTTGAAGCTGGTGGTGATCGTCCAGTAGATCGGGAACAGGCAGACGATCGCCCAGGCGATCAGCAGCAGGTAGATCAGCGTCTTGCCGGCGAACCGGCCGGCACGGAAGGACAGGTCGGCCTCGCCGTCCCTGAAGATGCGCTCGCTCATGTCTGCGGCCTCGTGAAGCGCTCGGCGATCTTCATCAGGACGGTCATCACGATGATGATGATGACCAGGTAGACCATCGCCAGCAGCGTTCCGTAGCCGACATTCGAGCGGTCCCGATACTCGCGGAAGATGAAGGAGGTGACGGTGTCGGTGGCGCCTCCCGGTCCGCCGGCGGTCAGGTTGATGACGATGTCGGCGAGCTTCAGCTTGAAGATGATGCGGATCAGCACCGCCGTCACCGACACCGGCAGCATCAGCGGGAAGGTGACCTCCCAGAAGCTGCGCCACGGGCTCGCGCCGTCGACCCTGGCTGCCTCGGTCAGCTCCTTCGGGATGGCCTGAAGCCCCGCCAGGATCATGATCATCATGAAGGGAATGAAGGTCCAGGCGTCGAGGATCATGATGGTGAGGCGCGCGATCTCGGGCGATCCGAAGAAGCTCGGGCTGTCCCAGCCGAGCCAGCGGAAGAAGCGCGCGACCGGACCGAAGCGCAGTTCGAGCATCGACTTGCCGACCATCCAGCTCACTGCGACGGGCGACAGCATGAGCGGCAGCAGGAAGGCGACGCGGAAGAATTTTCGCGCCCGGATCTCGGCGTTCAGAAGCAGCGCAAGTCCGAAGGCGATCGCATATTCGACCAGGATCGCCAGGCTGTACCAGACCATGTTCTTCAGCGCGTTCCAGTAGAACGGATCGCTCCACATCTGGCGGATGTTGTCGAAGCCGTTGAACTGGCGGGTACCGGACAGGTTCCAGTTCGACAGGGCGATGAGGATCGCGAACAGCAGCGGGAAGACCGTCAGCGATATGACGAACAGCGCGGCCGGAAGCACGAACAGCGTCCGCTTGCCCTGCTCGCCGCGGATCAGCACCTGGCTCCAGCAGAGGCAGATCGCCCAGAGAATGTAGGCGTAGAGCGTCGGCCGCCAGGTGGTGAAGCCGAAATCGGCCAGGCCCGACTGCTGGGCGGCCTGCGCGGCCGCCACCCCGGCGACCACCAGCGCGGCACCCCAGACGATCGCGCGCCCGAAGCGCCTGCGTCCGTCGGAAATGTCGTCCGCCGTGACGACATGAAGGAGATCACCTTGGCTCATGCTCACACGCTGTCGGACGGTCGGTCGAGGGCTGCCGGGCGAGGGTGGCCTGGTCCGGCATGGAAGAATGCGGGGTGCGCACCGGCGTGCGCACCCCGCCTGTCGTCAGAGGCCGAGAGAGGCCTTGTAGAGCTTTATCTGGCTGTCGCGGCCGATCTGGTCGGTGATCTTCTCCCAGGCGGCGGCGATCGCGTCGGCCGTCTCCTGAGCCGACTTGTACTGGCCGGCAAACCCCTTCGCCAGTTCGTCCTCGGCGACCGAATAGTACTGGAAGATACCGGGAATGCGCGGCTCGATCGCGGCGTTCGGATGGTTGTAGCTGTCCTTGTTCGAGCCGAGGTAGTCCTCGATGTAGGCGCGGTCGTAGCCCGCCTTCTCCCACTCGTCGAAGTTGAAGTGCGACTGCCGGTAGGGCTGGAAGCCCGACGGATAGGCGGCCGTCCACAGGCTGAGATCCTTGCCGCCGAGATGGGCGGCGGCCGACCATGCGGCCTTGCGCTTCTTCTCGTCGGCGGAGACGCGGCTGGTCACGTAGACGCCCCAGCCGAGATACGCCATGTTCGGGGCGAAATTGCCGCCTTCCGGCTCTTCCCATTCGCCCTTGGCCGAGTTGTAGACCTTCGTCGAGCCGGGGTTGATCGAGAATCCGGTGACGTCGCCGACCACCGAGGTGTCGGAGGTGCGGGCCATCGAGCCCACGTCGCCCCACCAGGTCAGCGCCATGCCGGTGCCGGCGAGGAACTGCTGGAACGCGGTCGTGCCCGGATCGGCGTTGATCTGGTCCGGCGGATAGGCACCCGCGGCGATCAGATCCATGACGTCCTGGATCGCCTGCACCCAGGCCGGGTTGTTGACGCGCGGCTTCATGGTGTCGGCGTCGAACAGCCACGCCTTGTCGTCGGGATGCTTGGCATAGGCCGAGGCGCGATCTTCGAGGAAGTAGAAGCCGAAGCCGCCCCAGCCCTTCAGCGGATCGAGGAAGCCATAGGCCTCCAGCCCGGTGAGCGGATCCTTCTGGCCCTTCACCTTCTTGGAGATCTCGTCGACCTTCTGCCAGGTCGTCGGGGCTTCCGCCTCGCCGCTGATCGAGCCTTCGCCGAAATAGTCCTTGCGGTAGGCGAAGGTGTGGCAATCGCCGTCGATGGTGATGCGGTAGGTCTTGCCGTCCCAGGTGCCGACCGGCGGCTGCAGGTAGCCGACGAGGTCGTCAGCGTCGATCTGCGTCTTGACCCAGTCCGGCATCTCGTCGAGCAGGCCCTTGCTCGCCGTGTCGCCCTCGAACGGAGCACCCATCTCGATGATGTCGAAATCGACGGTGCCGGTGGCGATCGACTGCTGCAGGCGCGCATTGTAGTCGGCCTGGGCGAGATCGATCCAGTTGATCTTGGCGCCGGTATAGGCCTCCCACGGCTTCAGGAAGCCGCGGAACAGGAAATTGTGGAGATTCTGGTTGTTCAGGCCCATGAAGGTGAGTTCGACGCCGGCGAACTCGCCTTCCTTGACGCCCGCCTTCGTCGCGCCCAGGCAAAGCTCGCCGACCTTCTGCCAGTCGGCATCGGTCGGAGACCCCTTGCCGACGCCCGGAATCTGCAGGATCTGGGCACGGACGTCTTCCTGCGCCGAGGCCTGGCCTGCCAGCAGGCCGAGGCCGGCCGACGAACCGGCGGCGATGGCCGCCATGCTGGCCGCGCCCTGGAGCATGGCGCGACGGCTCATGCTCACGCGGACGAGATGATCGTATACGGATTGCTTCATGTCGTTACCTCCCAGTGTGACGGTATGCTCCCGCTCGCTGATCCTCCCCGGACCGCGGCGGTCTAGTCCCCCTGCGTGACCCGGTCGGTATCGGCCGGCTCTTCATCAGCAAATTTTATTTTCGCGCATGGATATCTGCAAGTCCATATTCTAGCAACTGGTAGCGGTGTCAACGGAGATCGCGCCGGCACCGGGCTGGCTTGCCGGATGTGACCGGCAGTAGACTCGGCACCGCGCCTTCGATAGCGTCGCGGCGCAAATCGAGGTGCCTGGACAAGGCTTGCGCGGGGGGATCATGGCCCAGGTGGCAATTCGCGACGTCGCGAAGGACTACGGTGCAGTCAAGGTGTTGCACGGCGTCAGCGTCGACATCGCCGATGGAGAGTTCGTCGTGCTCGTCGGTCCGTCCGGCTGCGGCAAGTCCACCCTGCTGCGCATGGTGGCCGGCCTGGAGGCGATCAACGGCGGCACCGTCTCGATCGGCGACAGGGTGGTGAACCAGCTTCCGCCGGCCAAGCGCGACATCGCGATGGTCTTCCAGAGCTACGCGCTCTATCCGCACAAGACGGTGGCGCAGAACATGGCCTTCGCGCTGAAGCTGCGGAGGACGGATTCGAAAGAAATCGCCCAGCGCGTCGCCAAGGCGGCGGAGATCCTCGATCTGACGCCCTACCTCAACCGCTATCCGCGCCAGCTTTCGGGCGGCCAGCGCCAGCGCGTCGCCATGGGCCGCGCCATCGTGCGCGACCCGCAGGTCTTCCTGTTCGACGAACCGCTGTCCAACCTCGATGCCAAGCTGCGCGTCCAGATGCGCACTGAGATCAAGGAACTGCATCAGCGCCTCAAGACCACGACGATCTACGTCACTCACGACCAGGTCGAGGCGATGACGATGGCCGACAAGATCGTCGTCATGCAGGCGGGCCGCATCGAGCAGATCGGCGCGCCGCTCGAACTGTTCGACCAGCCGGCCAACACCTTCGTCGCCAGCTTTATCGGCTCGCCTTCGATGAACCTGCTGAAGGGTGTCGCCGCCGACGGCGGCGGCGCTGTCGTGGTCGGCGGGATGCGGCTTCCGGTGCCGGACGGCACGACGCTGCAGGCGGGCCGGCAGGTGGTCTACGGCATCCGGCCGGAGCATTTCGACATTGCCGAGGACGGCGTCGAGGCGACGATCAAGGTGATCGAGCCGACAGGCTCGGAGACCCTGGTCTTCCTGCGTTCCGGCGAGGCCGACCTCGTGGCGCTGTTTCGCGAGCGCCACGACTTCAAGCCGGGGGAGGTGCTGCGCCTGAAGCCACGCCCCGCCAATGTCCACCTGTTCGACCCGCAGACCGGCAGCCGCATCTGAACTGCCGGCGAAAATCCCAAGAATCCGGAGGAAACCTGAATGCTGAAGAAAATCAGCCCGCTGCTCAATGCCGACGTGCTCTACGCACTGCGCTCGATGGGCCACGGCGACGACCTGATTCTGTGCGACATGAATTTCCCGGCCGATTCCGTCGCCCGCGAGACCAGCTTCGGCGAGCTGCTCCGCATCAATGCAAGCGCGGCCGATGTTGCCCGCGCCGTCCTCTCGCTCTACCCGCTCGACTCCTTCGTCGACGACGCCGCGGCGCGCATGGAGGTGGTCGGCAAGCCTGACGAGATCCTGCCTGTCATGGACGAGGTGCAGAACGAGATCGATGCGGCGGAGGGCAAGTCCTGGCCGATGATCGGCATCGAGCGCTACGCCTTCTACGAGCGTGCCAAGAAGGCCTATTGCGTCATCCAGACCGGCGAGCGCCGCTTCTACGGCTGCTTCGCCCTGCGCAAGGGCGTGATCGGCCCGGACGCCTGAGACCATGCCTGTGCAGAAGCCCGTCGTCATCCTCGGCGTGTTCGTCGCGGACACGGCCTATCGCGCCGCGCGCCAGCCGCGCCTGGGCGAAACCATCCTCGGCAATGACTTCAAGCTGGGGCCGGGTGGAAAGGGGTCGAACCAGGCGGTCGCCGCCGGGCGTCTCGGCGCCGACGTGACCTTCATGACGAGGCTCGGCCTCGACGCTTTCGGCGATATGGCGCGCTCGACCTGGAGCGCCGCCGGCGTTGCGCAGGCGGTCATCGACACGCCCGAGAGCTACACCGGAGCCGCCTACATCTTCGTCGAAGAAGGCAGCGGCAACAATGCGATCATCGTCGCGCCCGGCGCGGCGCGGCTGATCTCGCCGGCCGACATCGACGCGCATGCCGACCTGATCCGCAAGGCCGGCGTCTTCGTCACCCAGCTCGAACAGCCGATCGATGCCGCGCAGCGCGCCCTCGAACTGGCACGCGCGGCCGGCGTCACGACGATCCTCAACCCGGCGCCTGCGGCCGCCTTGCCGGACGCCATCTTCGCGCTCTGCGACTATGTCACGCCCAACGAGACGGAAACCGAGGAACTGACCGGGCTCAAGGTCGCGACCGTCGAGGATGCGCGTCGTGCCGCGGATGTCCTGATTGGCAAGGGCGTCGGCACGGTGATCGTCACACTCGGCGAGAAGGGGGCGCTGATCCACGGAAAGGGCGTCTCGGAACATGTGCCGGCGATCTCGGCCGGGCCCGTCGTGGAAACGACGGGAGCAGGGGACGCGTTCAACGGCGGCTTCGCCACGGCACTGGCGCGCGCGGTCGCGCCCGTCGAGGCGGTGCGCTTCGCCTGCGCCGTGGCCGGCATCTCGGTCACCCGGCCGGGAACGGCGCCTTCCATGCCGACGCTCGACGAGGTCGAGCGCTTGCTGGCTCGGTAGTCAGCGGCGACCGCGCGCCGCGATGCGGCGGTCGTACCACGGCGCAAGCACCGGCTTGGCGAGCGAGCCGAACAGGCCGAGCAGGCGCATCTGCGTACCCGGGTAGATCGCGAAGCGGCCGCGCTCCACGCCTGCGAGCGCCGCCGCGGCGACCGCGTCGGCGCTCATCCGCCCGCCGCCGCCGATGATCGCCTGCGCCTCCGCCGGCCGAAGCGGCAATTCGGCGGCAAGCTGCGGCGTCTCGGTGTCGGGCGGGAAGCAGATCGAGACGGCGACGCCGGCCGGCCTGGCCTCCAGGCGCAGCGCTTCCGCGAAGCCGACCAGCCCCGCCTTCGACGCGCAATAGGCGGAGTATCCATAGATGCCGATCAGGCCCGCGCCCGAGCCGATCATCAGAATGCGCCCCTGCCGGCGTGCCTTCATCCCCGCATACACCGCGCGCACGCAATTCACCGTCCCGAACAGGTTCGTCCTGATCTGTGCCTCGAACTCGGCGGGCGGCTGCTCGTCGAAGCGCCCCGGCTGGACGACGCCGGCCGAGGTGACGAGGAGATCGCAGGGGCCGGCCGTGACTTCGAGGCGGGCGAACGCATCCGATATGGCTGCGGCATCGCCGACGTCGGCTTGCGCGACGGCGACGGGCGCCGACCGGCCGGCGAGCTCGGCCTGGAGCCGATGCAGCGGCCCTGGTGTCCGGGCGACGACCGAGACGGCGTCTCCCCGCGCCGCGCAGCGCCGGGCGATCGCCGCGCCGATGCCGCTCGATCCGCCGGTGATGATCACATGCGCCATGACAAGTCCCGTGTTGCCGGTGGGTAACACGGCGGCGCGACATCAACAATTCGCCGGCGCATGGCAGGGTTGATAAGCAATGCGAAAGCTGCGACAGGCGTTTCACCTGCGACGCGGCAGCCGATCGCTGGTGTCTCTGCATCGCCCGCCCGGCGGGCCTTTCCGGGGTTGTTCTTGGCGTTCGCTCCATACGCGCATCCGGTCCCGCTCGCGGTATGCTCGTTTCTCGCGGCGATGCTGGTGGTGGTGGCGACCGACCGGTTCGCCTTGTCGCCGTCGGCCCGTGCAGGAGCGCTGCGGGAGGCGGCGAGATCGGACCGGCGGCGCGACCTCGTCGCGCGCGCGCTGCTGGTTCTCCTGGTCTTCGCATTCTTCTTCGCGATTTCCTGGAGGCCCCTCTATTGCCTGGCAGGGACGATCAGCTTCTTCGCGATCTTCACCGCCATCTCGCGGGTCAAATACACCGACATCCGCGAGCCGCTGGTGTTTTCGGATGTCGCCCTCGTGCTGCTGCTGTTCCGGCATCGCGAGATCTTCCGCGCGACCTTCACGCTCTACGCCGTGGTCGCCCTGGGCGTGCTGTACGTCTTCGGCGCTTCGACGCTGTTCTATCTCTATGAGCCGGCCCTGCTGCCGGGGCGCGGCTCGATCTGTTTTATCGCAGCCGCGGTCATCCTGGCCATCGTGCCCTGGCTTCTGCTGTTTCTCCCATCGGTGAGGCGGATCGCCGCGCGCGCTGCCGAAAGGCTGATCGGGTCCGCATCGATCTCGGCGCTGACGCTGCGCGTCGGCACCTTCGGGGCGATGATCTTCGGCGTCCTGGCATGGCTCGGCGACCGTCCGCGGCCCGTGCCCGGCCCTGTCGATCTGCCGGCGACGCCGTCCGGGCAGCGGCCGCTGCTGATCGTCTGGCAGTCGGAATCCTTCGTCGACATGCGCCGTCACGGCGCCGACATCGCGCTTCCCAATCTGGACGCGCTAAGACGCCGCGCCGTGTCCTGGGGCCGCTTCTCCAGCGTCTTCGAGGGCGGCTACACGCTGCGCACCGAGTTTGCCGTGCTTTCCGGCCTGCCGCCCGAGGCGCTGGGTCCGGATGCATCCCATCCCTATCTCCGCCCGGAGGTCTATGCGGATGTCGTCTGGCCGGCGCGCCTGCTGCGCAGCGGCTGGGCGACGCGGTTCATCCACCCCTACGATCCCGTCTTCTTCTCGCGCGACCGGGCATTGCCGCGGCTCGGCTTCGAGAAGCTGAGCATGATCGACGATTTCGACCATGATCCGCGCCGCAGCGGACCCTATGTGTCCGACATCGACCTCACCGGCCACGTCCTCCGGGCCTGTGCCTCCGACGTCGACCGCGCCGGCCAGTTCGTGTTCGTCGCGTCGATGGAAAATCACGGTCCGTGGTCACCGGGACGCTACGGCGACGCCTCCGACCCGATCGACATTTATCTCGGCCTGCTGGAGCGGTCGGACCAGGCGCTCGGCCATCTCGTGGAGGAACTCGACCGGCTGGACCGCCCCGTCTGGCTGGTCTTCTACGGCGATCACCCGCCGATCCTCAAATCCTTCGCCGATCCGTTTCCGGACGCGCTCACCGACTACGTCATCGTTCCCCTCGGCGGCGCGCGCGGGCAAGAAATTTCCGTTGAGCCCGGCGACATGGCGCCTTGGCATTTGATCGCCAAGACGCTTTCCCATATGGCTTCTCGCGGCGACCCAGCGCGCCCGGAGTAATACAAGACGACGCATGCCGGCCACGCCACCAGCCAGGACGAATGACGCGGTCGCCGGAACCAAGCGGGTATTCCTGTTCCTGCAGGGCCCGTCCTCGATGCTGTTCCAGCGCATTGCCGAAAATCTCGAGCGACGCGGACACCGCTGCCTTCGGGTGAACCTGTGCACCGGCGACCGCATGTTCTGGCACCGCCGTGGCGCCCTGAACTATCGCGGGCGCCCGGAGGGATGGCGCAGCTATCTCGACGCACTGGTGACGCGAGAAGGGATCACCGAGATGATCCTGCTCGGCGAGGAGCGCCCGCACCACCGCGAGGCGATCGCCATCGCCAAGCGGCGCGGCCTCGTCGTCTATACCGTCGAGATGGGATATCTCAGGCCGGACTGGATCCGCGTCGAGATCGACGGCAGCGGCCACAACTCCCATCTGCCGGCCGATCCGGCCCTCGTGCTTGCCGCCGGATCGAAGCTGCCGCCGGTGGACTACAGCCAGCACCATACGCAGACATTCCTGTCGGACGCTGCCCAGGACGTTCTCTTCAACCTGTCCAACGTCTTCCTCTGCATGTTCTATCCGCACTACAAATGGCACGCGATTTATCACCCGATCGCCGAATATGCCGGCTGGGTGGTCCGCTTCTTCTCGAAAGGACGGCGGGCCGCGGCGGCGCGCGAGTTCATCAACCGGCTGACAGTGGAGCGGCGACCTTACTTCCTGATGCCGCTGCAACTGGAGACGGACTACCAGATCCGGGCCTATTCGCCGTTCAACACGCAGCGCGAGGCCATTGAACTGGTGATCGCCTCGATGGCGCTGAATGCCGCCGCCGATACCGAACTGGTGATCAAGGCTCATCCGCTCCACAACGGGCTCATCGACTGGACGAAGGAGGTCGACGCGATCGCCCGGCGCTACAATTTCCAGGATCGCGTGTTCACCGTCGACGGCGGCAATCTGCAGCGCCTGATCTCCCATGCCCTCGGCATCGTCACCATCAACTCGACGGCGGGCCTGCAGGCGGTGCATGCCGGTCGCCCGGTCAAGGTTCTCGGATGCGCGGTCTTCGACATGGCCGGACTGACCGACCAGGGCCCGCTCGACGATTTCTGGCGGGCGCCGGCGAAGCCCGTGGCAGCCCTCAACGAGGCGTTTCATCGCCTGATCGATGCCGCGGTGCATGTGCGCGGCAACTTCTACTCGAGCGGGGGCGTCGCCGCGGGAGCGGAGGCCATCGCCCGCCGCATCGACGAGCGAACCGTCAACCAGCCGGGGGGCTATGTCGATCCGCCGCCGCGCCAGCGTCCGGTCAAGCTGGGCAGACGGCCCGGCGACGCGGAGGAGTAGGAAGGGTCAGCCCTTGACCGCCATCCGCGCCAGGAGCTCGGCGACGTCGACCGACTGGATGCCGAAATTGCGGTCGACCAGGGATTGCAGCTTCTCGGCCGTCTGGGCGACCGCGAAGTCCAACTGGTCGGAGGTGTGCTCGCTGGTGATGAAGAAGCGCAGGCGCGCCTGACCCTCGGGAACCGCGGGATGGATGATCGGCATGACGTTGATGCCCGCGTCCTGCAGGTCGTTCGACAATTGCGCGGCGCGGATCGAATCCCCGACGATCACCGGCGTGACCGACGCGCCGATGCTCAGGCCGGTGTCCAGCCCGTGCCGGCGCGCCGCATCGTGGAAATAGCGGCCGTTCGCCCGCATCCGTTCGACGCGATCAGGATCGCGCGCGATGATCTCCAGCGACTTCGCCGCCGACGCGGCAAGCGCGGGTGCCAGGCCGACGCTGTAGACGAACCCGCCCGCCTGGGCCTTGAGGATCGATACGAGGGCCTTGCTGCCGGCGATGTAGCCGCCGCAGCTCGCGGTGGTCTTCGACAGCGTGCCCATCCAGATGTCGACGTCCGTTGCGCGGCAGCCGAAATGCTCGGCCGTGCCGCGACCCGTCCGGCCGAGCACGCCGAGCGAATGGGCCTCGTCGACCATCAGCCAGAAGCCGTGGCGGGACCGGAGGTCCAGCAGGCGGGGCAGGTCGGCGACATCGCCGTCCATCGAGTAGACGCCTTCGACGATGACAAGCGCGCGCCTGTGCCGGCCGGCCACCGAATGCAGGACCCGATCGAGATCCTCCATGTCGTTGTGCTTGAAGAAGCGCCGATGCGCGCCCGACAGCTTCGCGCCGGTCAGGGCGCTGTTGTGGATGAACTCGTCGTGGATGACGATGTCCTGCGGGCCGATCAGCGAGGCGATCGCCGTGACGTTGGTCAGATAGCCGCTGACGAAGACGACCGCCGCTTCGACGCCGTAGAAGGAGGCGAGCGCCTCCTCCAATTCGCCGTGGACCGGACGTTCGCCCGCGACGACGCGGCTGGCGGAGGCGGAGATCCCGTATCGCTCGACCGCCTGGACCGCTGCCTGCCGGACCTCGGCATGGCGGTTCATTCCCAGATAGTCGTAGGACGCGAAATTGGCCAGCTCGCGGTTTCCCACCATGGTGGTGGCCCCCGCCGATCCTGCATGGCTGCGGAAGAAGGGATTGTCGATCCCGAGCTGGTCGCCGGCCGATGCCTGCGTGACGATCTGGTGATGTTCCGGCAGGTCGGCGAAGGAGACCGGCGGCCTGGCCGGCGGCATCTCCCTCGCCTCGGCGTCCCTGGCCGCCGCGCTGCGCGTGCGATCCTTCATGAAGCTGAGCACCTGGTCGCGGACGCCCGTGTCTCCACCCTGCGACGGCGCGGTCATTGCGCAGCCGTCCGGTCGGGATTGGTATGGCGCTGCGCCAGGTGATCGACGACCGAGGCATGGCTTGCGTGATCGGCCGTCTCGGGCTCCGAATCGGCGCGCTGCGTCACCTTCTGGTAGAGCTTCTGGGCGACGTCGCCGACCGTCGTGCTCTGCGTGATGCTGCTCAGCGGCATCTCGAAGCCGGTCTTCTGGCGGAAGCTCATGCCGAGTTCCATCGCCATGAGACTGTCCAGGCCGACATCCTTGATGACCTTCGTCGCGGTGACATCCCCGACCGGAATGCGCAGGATCGAGGCGATCTCTCCGGCGACAAGCTGGAAGATGAGCTGCTCTCCCTCCTCCGGCGACTTGCCCTCGACCATGGCGACAAGGTCGAGTTGATCGCTGTCGCCGGACGAATTCTGCGCACGGGCGCTGCGGGCGGCGATCTCGAACAGCGGCGTCGCCACCGTCCTGAGGTGGCGCGCCATGCTCATGTCGATCTCGGCGATCGCCACGACGGCCGCCTCGACGGTTCCCGGATCGCGCTCGATATGATCGGCGACGAGGCCGAGCGCCTGCGTCGCCGTCATCGCCGTCTTGCCGATCCGCTTCGACAGAAGTTCGTTGACCTCGGTGTTGCGCGCCAGGAACCCGGTGTCGGAAATCGCGCCGAAGCCGACGGCGAGGGCGGGCAGGCCGGCACGGCGGCGCGCCCGCGCCAGACCTTCGAGATAGCCGTTCGCCGCGACGTAGTTCGCCTGGCCGGGATTGCCGACCAGCGTGGTCGCCGACGAGAACAGGATGAAGTCGTCGAGCCTGTCCTGGCGGGACAGGCGGTCGAGCAGGGCGGCACCCCTGGCCTTGGGCTCGACCACGGCCCTGATCCTTTCCGGCGTGAGGTTCGGGATCAGCGCGTCGTCGAGCACCATGGCGGCATGGACGATCGTCCGGATCGGCCCACGCCTGCGCAAGGCCGCGAGCAGCGCGTCGACCGAGTCCTCGTCGGTGACGTCGCAGCCATGGACGATCGCTTCGACCCCCAGGCCGGCCCATCTTGCGATCGCCGCCGTCGTCTCCTCGTCCGCCTTGCCGCGGCGCGTCGCCAGCGCGACCTTCCGCGCGCCATGCTCGACGAGCCAGCGCGCCGCCGCAAGTCCGAAGCCGCCGACACCGCCGACGACCAGGTGAACGCCCTCCGGATCGACGCGGAAGTCGCGGCGCGGCGCGGCGGACACGGCATCGACCCCCGGCACCGGCGGCAGCACGACGATCTTGCCGACATGGCCCGATCCCTGCATCAGACGGAACGCGCCGGTGATCTCGTCGGCGCGAAACGCGCGATAGGGCAGGGGCGACAGCGTCCCCGCCGCGAACAGGCCGGAAATCTCCGACAGCAGACGGGCGCTGAGGTCCGGCATCACGTTGAGCAGTTGATCGGCATCGATGCCGAAATAGCTGACGTTGCGGCGGAACGGCCGCAGGCCGATCTTGGTGTCGCCGTAGAAATCGCGCTTGCCGAGTTCGAGGAAGCGGCCGAACGGCTTGAGCAGGCCGAGGCTGCGCTCCATCGCCTCCGAGAACAGCGAATTGAGCACGACGTCGACGCCCTGCCGCGCCGTCACGGCCAACACGTCCTCCGCGAATTCCAGGGTCCGCGAATTGAAGACATGATCGGCGCCGAGCATTTCGAGAAGCCGCCGCTTTTCGACCGAACCGGCCGTCGCGATGACGGTCGCGCCGCGTGCCTTGGCGATCTGCAGGGCCGCGATGCCGACGCCGCCGGCACCGCCATGGATCAGCACCGTCTCGCCATCGCGCAGCCGCGCCAGTTCGACCAGCGCATAATAGGCCGTCAGGAAGGCGACCGGCAGCGTCGCGCCGGCGGCGAGATCGACACCGTCGGGAAGCGTGGCCGCGCCGCCCGTCTTGACGCAGACATGAGTCGAGAAGGCCGAGGCGGCGACGGCCATCACGCGGTCGCCGATCGAGAAGTCGGTCACGCCGTCGCCCAGCGCCACGACGGTTCCGGCGCATTCCATGCCGATCGTCGGCCCGGCGAAACCGTCCTCGAGCGCTTCCTCGGGAAGCACGCCCATCGCCCACATGACATCGCGGAAATTGAGCCCCGCGGCGGCGACCTCTATGCAGATTTCGCCGGGTTGCGGCGCCGGCGTTTCGCAAGCCTGCCAGCCGAGGCTCATCACCTGGGAGGCGGCCGCCTGCCTGACGGTCGCCGCCGTGAAGGCCGTGGTGCCCGCCACGCTCGGGGGCAGCGGCCCCGGCACGACCCGCATCTCCATCGGTTCGCCCGTCGCCGCATCGAACGACCATTCCCGGTTCGCGCCGGGCAGGGCCATGATCTCCGTCGTCACCCGCAGGCTCTCGGCGAGATCGCGCCGCGGCCGGCCCGACAGGTCGAAGGCATGGATGTCGAGGGATTCGAACTCGTTGCGCAGCACACGCACGAACGTCCACAGGCCGGTAGCGGCGGCCTCCGAGGACGGCTTCGCCTCAGCCGCCTCGTCGCCGTGGCCCGGATCGCCGGCATGCAGCAGCACGCCGAGCCGCGTCGGCCCGGAGGCCGCCTGCATCGATGCGGCGATCACAGAAAGGTCGGCGACGGAGCGGACGAGACTGTCGCAGCCGTCGGAGGCGTCGAGGCATCCCGGCACATAGGCGACGGCGCAGGCCGGCCCTGTCCGCGCCGACAGCGCGGCATCGAGCGCATCGCGGTCGGCTTGCGGGTCGCCGGTGAGGCGGAGCGCCCCGTCCGTGCTGGGCGCATCCGGGGTGTCCGCGGCCAGGATCGCCAGGGTCTGGAACTGGAGCTGGTCGGCCGCGCCGGACGGCGCGTCCATACCGGCGCTCGCCTGCACCAGCACGATCGGGCCGCTGGCAAGGTCGCACTGCTCGACCCGCGTGGTCCGCAACGGCAGTCCGCGCAGGCGGGTCCGCCACTCCGCCGCCGATGCGAAGCCGCCGACGGGGAATTCCGTGTCGGTGCTGCGTGCAAACCAGTCCGGCGTCAGCCCGAAGGCGAAGTCGGAGAACTCGGCTGGAGCCGGGGCGCAGATGGCGATGCGCGTCGCCGGGCCGACGAGCCCGCCGAGCAGCGGGGCAGCCGGCGCCTCGTGCTCGAGGATCGAGAAGACATGATCGGCGGCGCTGACGATCACGTCCGCCGCGCCGATGCCGCCGACCTTGGCCGGCGGCACCACTTCGACATGCGCCAAGGCCTCGAAGGCGATGGAAAGCTCGCCGAAGGCGGCCGTTTCCGGCTCGACGATGGTGAAGCGCGCGCCGCGATCGGCGGCCATGCGGGCGAAGCGCGCCGAGGTCGAGCGCGATACGCTGCCGATCTCCACGACGTGCCGGGCGCGGCCGGCGGCCAGCGCCGAGGCCAGCCCGGCCGCCGCAAGCTCGACCCGCGCCAGCGTGCCGGGGCCATGAACGCGGATCGAATCGACCGTGGCGTCGTTCGGCGGGGCGGCCGTCGCCCGCGCCTCGTCACCCGTCGCGCCTTGTGCGAACAAGGCGTCGAGGGTTCGGATCGCCTCGCCGCGCACATGGTTGACCGCCGTGATCTCGCCGATGCGCTGCGGACGGTCGCGGGTCAGCGCGCTGAGGATGGCATCGCTCGGCGGCAGCGAGGAGTCGGCTTCCAGAACCCACCGGCCATCCTCGTTGCGTGCGAGGTTCACGTCCTCGAGATGGTAGAGGCAGCTCGCCAGGAAGCGGCGGAACGCCACGTCGCCCGGCAATTCGTCGATGGAAACGACGCCGGTGGTGCGGCTGGCGCGCATCGCCACGTCGTGGCAGGCGCGATAGACGGCCGCCTGCAGCATCTGCGTCGAACTGTCGGGGCCGCCGTCGGGAATAGCGGGGAAGGCCCACTCGCCGCAGGCCGGCCGCGCCGCCTGCAACGCGGGGTTGGCGGTGGGCACCGCCACCTGATGGAACGACGCGTCGGCAAGCGCCTTCTGCGGACGCAGGAAGGTCCGCCGGAAGCGGCAATCTCCCAGCGTGGCGATGACCGTCCCTCCGGACCCGAGCAGCGTGAACGCGACCTGGATCGAGTTCTCGGAAGCGCGCTGGATCTCGATGATCGCCCGGGCCACTTGCTGGCCTGCCGCATGCAGGCGCACGGCGCCGAACCGCACGGGAATGTAGGGCGCGCCGCGGGTCGCCCCCGAAAGGGTGCCGAACGCCGCGACTAGGCCGTGGAAGGCCGCATCGACCGAGATCGGATGCAGCGCATAGGTAAGGTAGGGATTTGCCGGGGCGGCGGGAGCATGGAGCTCGACGTCGATCGTGTTGGTGCCGGTCTGCACCGCGGACTTGAGCAGCCGGAACGTCGGCCCGTAGTCCAGCCCGAAATTCTGCGCGGTCTCGTAGGCTGCGGCGGCCAGGATGGTCCGGGCGCCCGTGCGCTTCAGCCGGGACGGGATGGCGGCAGGCATCGCAGGCGGCGATCGCCGGCAGCGCGCCACCGCATGGATCGTCCAGTCGTCGTCGCTCAGCCGGCCGCGCGACCGGATCTCGATGTCGCCGGTATCCGCAGAGACCGTGGTCGAGATTTCGCGCAGGCCGGAGGTGCCGAGCTCCAGAGGCTGCAGGATCTCCAGATTGCTGATCTCGATCGTATCGGAGCCCAGGAACTGGCGGCCGGCCGAGATGGCGATCTCCAGGAATGCGCTGCCGGGAAGGATCGACTTGCGGTCGACCACATGTTCGGCAAGGTCGGGCAGGACATGCGCGTCGACGTGGTTCTTCCAGCTTCCCGAAATCGGATCGACGCGCCAGCCGGCCAGCGTGTGCGGCACATGCAGCCGTCCGTAGAGGTCGATGGCGTCGCTGGTGAACTCGTGCCGCAGGTCGACATTCTCGAACGGCACGGGCGGCGTCGCGATGCGCGGATTGCGATCGCCGAAGGCCTTGCGCCGGTCGAACGTGCCGCCATGGGCGAGGATGCGTGCATAGGTCTGCGAGACGGGATCGGCGGCGGCCGGCGAGGCCTCCGCCTTGTCGTCGCGCAGCAGCGAGGCGATGCAGCCCGCCGCGACGGAGTGCTCCTTGATCGTATCGCGGACGTAGTTCAGCAGGATCGGCTTCGGGCCGATCTCGACGAAAAGCGTGCAGCCGAGATCGATCGCAGCCTGGGTCCCGCGATGGAATTCGACCGGCTCGCGCACATTGCTCCACCAGTAGGCGGGGTCGAGCCTGTCGCCGTCCAGCACGCCGCCGGTGACCGTCGAGATGAACGGCACCTGCGACTGGCGCAGCGCGATCTGCCCCATGTCTTCGAGGAATGCCTCCTTCGCCACTTCGATCGAGGGGTGATGGAAAGGATAGTTGATGTCGAGCACCGCACCGACGACGCGATTGGCCTTGAGGGAGTCCTTCAGGGCCATGATCTGCTCGGACGGGCCGGAGACGGTCACCGAGCCTTTCGCGTTCACCGCCGCGACGGTCAGGCCGGTCACACCCACCCTCTCGAACAGGGCGCGCGCTTCGTCCGGACCGATCTGCAGCGCCGCCATCTTGCCGCGGCCGGCCAGCCGGTCCTGATGGAAAGACCGCTTCGCGACGATCGACACGGCGTCGACGAGCGAGATGGCGCCCGAGACATAGGCGGCCGCGACCTCGCCGACGGAATGGCCGTAGACGGCGTGGGGCGTCACGCCGAGCAGTGCCAGCACATCCGCCAGCGCCGCCTGCGTGGCAAACAGCAGGGGCTGGGCGATCTTGGTGTCGGCGAGCTTCGTCTCCAGCTCCGGATCCAGCAGGAGATCGATCAGGCTGATCTGCGAGCGGACCTGAAAAAGCGCGTGGATGACGTTGAAACGATCGCGGAAAGCCGTGTTCCGCCGGTAGGCGTCGACCGCCATGCCGGCCCACTGCGAGCCGTTGCCCGAGAACACATAGGCGATCTTCGCATCGTCCTGAAGCGCTTCAGCCTGGATCGCCGGAGGCAGATCCTTCTTGCGCGTGCGCGCCTCGATGGACTTGACGATCGCCTCGACGCTGTCGTCGGCGATCACGAAGCGGTGGCGCAGCAGGTGGGGATTGGCTCCCGACGCGGCGATGATCGCCTTGCGGTCGGCCGGCCGCGCCTTGGCCAGCGTGTCGCGATAGCCGGCGATCAGCGATTCCAGCGCGCTGGCGGAATGCGCGCTCGCCATGAACACCTTGCCGGACGCCTCGGGCTTGTCGCGCTCGCGCGGGTTCTGCGGGTCGCTGATGATGACGTGCGCGTTGGTGCCGCCGAAGCCGAACGAATTCACGCCCGCCAGCCGCGGGTGCTTTCCATGCAGGAGTTCGATGGGCTCCGCGGCGACATGCACGTTCAGCGCGTTGAAGTCGACGGATTCGTTCGGCGTCTCGAAATGCAGCGAGGCCGGGAAATAGTTGTTCTCCAGCGCCGAAACCGCCTTCAGCAGGCCGAGCAGGCCGGACGCCGGCTCGGTGTGGCCGATATTGGTCTTGATCGAGCCGATCGGAATGGGCGCGCGCCGCGCCTGGCCGATGACCGTCCCGATCGACCAGATCTCCGACGGGTCGCCGACCTTCGTCCCGGTGCCGTGGCCCTCGACGAAGGCCAGCCGGTTGGCGTCGATGCCTTCGCGGCTGTAGATCGAGCGAAGCAGTTGCGCCTGCGCCTTCTCGGACGGCAGCGAAATGCCGTTGGTGCGGCCCGCCGAATTGACCGCGCTGACCAGGATACGGGCGAAGCTGCGGTCCTGCTGGGCATGCTCGGTCTTGCGCAGGATGATGACGGCGCCGCCCTCGGCACGGACATAGCCCATGCCGTCATTGTCGTAGGCGCGGCACAGCCCCTCGGGCGACAGCATGCGGGCCTGCGCGAAGCCGACGAAGGCGAGCGGATGGGTCAGCACGTTGACGCCGCCGACGATCGCCGTGTCGACCTCGCCGTCCTCCAGCGCCTTGACCGCGAGATCGAGCGCCACGAGCGAGGAGGAGCACGCCGTGTCGACGGTCAGGCTCGGCCCGTTCAGCCCGAAGGCGTGCGAGATCCGGTTCGACACGATCGACAGCGTGTTGCCGGTCATGAAGTGCGGGCCGGCCGCGGCGGGATCTTCGACGATCAGATTGCCGTGGTCGAGCGCCGACGCGCCGACATAGACGCCGACGCGCTGCTTGCGCAGGTCGAGATAGTCGATGCTGGCGCTTTCCAGCGCGCGCCACGTAAGCTGCAGGATCAGCCGCTGCTGCGGATCCATCAGTTGCGCTTCGCGCTGCGATATGCCGAACAGCGCCGGATCGAAGCCGAATGCGTCCTCGATGATGCCGGCGGCGAAAGTGTAGGTCTTGCCGCGCACGCCGGTTTCAGGATGCCAGTAGCGCGCCTGGTCCCAGCGGTCCGCCGGAACGCGGGTGATCATGCAGCGGCGCTGGCGCAGAAGCTCGAAGAGTGTTTCTGGAGAATCGGCACCGGGTGCTCTAACCGATCGGCCAATGATCTCTACGGACATGCACCCACCTGTATGCGCTTACGCCTGCTCGCGCGGCTTGTGCCGTGCGAAGAATCCCTCCGCGATCGACCTCCCCGGATCGCGGCGTCGCCCCCTGACGACATGCTGCGTCAGCGCTGGCCGGTTTGGAACTTTCGTTCTTGGGGCTGGCCCTGCCGGCCTGTTTCCAGCCCCTGTGATTTCTTCGCGTGTATCGCAATTGGCAAGAAGAGACAATCGATCACTATCGCCGATGTCCCCACCGAACATGCCGGACAGGCACGAGGGTGGTTGGAAGGCCCAGCGTTAACAAGCGCGTTAATCGAATTTGGAGCTAATCGTGGTTTTATTTCGACGTTCCGGCTTGTCACTTCGCAAGTCTTCCGAGGCGCCTTTCAAGCGGTAGGCAGCGGAGCCGAGGGATCCGGGATCGAACGAGCGCGTAGCGGAGCGGCGGAAGCAGGTATGGTGGCATTCGGAACCAGCGGATTGCGCGGATTGGCGACGGACCTGCTTGCCGGCCCCGGCTATGCGCATGCGGCAGCCTTCGCGACCCGCCTGATTGCATCGGGACAGGCATCGCCTGGCGATGTCGTGCTGGTCGGCATGGACCGGCGCGACTCCAGCCCGCAACTGTCGCGGCAGGCCGTTCTGGCGCTGAACAGGGCGGGCCTGAAGGTCGAGAACTGCGGCATCCTGCCGACGCCGGCACTGGCGCTGCGTTCGCTCGACATCGCGGCCGCCGCCATCATGGTCACCGGGTCACACATTCCGGCCGACCGCAACGGACTGAAGTTCTATCGGCCGGACGGCGAGATCGACAAGGCCGACGAAGCGGCGATCACCGCGGGTGCGCTGGCGGTTGCGACCGCCGGCGCTGCCGGCGCCGCCGAGGAGGTTGAACTCCCGGCGGTCGATCCGCGCGCGCGCGACGCCTATGTCGACCGTTATCTGTCCGTATTTCCCCGCGACCTGCTGGAGGGCCTGCGCATCGGCATCTATCGCCACAGTTCGGTGGCGGCCGACATCGTCACCGATCTGGTGCAGGCACTTGGCGGCGACGCTGTCCCGCTCGGCGGCAGCGACGGGTTCGTCGCCATCGACACCGAGGCGATCGACCCCGGGACCGCGGCGCGGCTGGCGGCGTGGACGCGCGAGCACCGCCTCGACGCGCTGCTGTCGACGGACGGAGACGGAGACAGGCCGCTGGTCGTCGACGAGACGGGCCGTATGGCGCGCGGCGATGCGCTGGGCGCGGTGTCGGCGCGGTTCCTGAAGGCCGACGTGGTTGTCACGCCGGTGTCATCCAACCCCGGTATCGGGGCGAGGCTCGGTTTCGACGTGATCAGGACGCGCATCGGCTCGCCCTACGTCATCGAGGGAATGGCATATGCCAGGAGCAAGGGCTACGAGCGGATCGTCGGCTTTGAGGCCAATGGCGGCCTTCTTCTCGGCACGGAGGCGAGCATAGGCACTGCGACACTGGATGCCCTGGCGACGCGCGACAGCGTGCTGCCCATGCTGTGCGCGCTGGCTGCCGGCCACGAGGCCGGCGTCGGCCTGGCGCGGCTGTTCGACGATCTCGCTTTGCCGGTATGCCTCAGCGGCCGCATCGAGAACTTCGCGCGCGCCGACAGCGATCGCCTGATGGCATGGCTGCGCGCGTCGGACGCCAATCTCGACAACTTCGTCGAAGGCCTCGGGGTCGTCTCCTACGTGGATGAGACGGACGGTTTGCAGATCCATCTCCGGGACGGATCGATGCTGCACCTGCGGCCGTCCGGAAACGCTCCGGAAATGCGTTGCTATGCTTCATCCCCGGACGAGGCCCGTGCGGCCGGTCTGCTCCGGTCGGGCCTGGAGCGGATATCAGATTTCAGGAACCAGGTCGGCGGAGACAGGAATTGACGGTCGTATCAGTCATCATCAGCGGTGGCGCGGGTTCGCGCCTGTGGCCTCTTTCGCGCGAAAGCCATCCGAAGCCGTTGATTCCCGTGAGCGGCGGTGAATCGCTCCTCCAGCACGCCTATCGGCGGGCGCTCGCCATACCGGGCGTTGCCGACGTGGTGACGGTGACCAACCGCGACCTGCTGTTCGTCAGCGACGACGCGTATCGCGGCACGGGCGTCACGCCGCCGCGACTGACCTATGTGCTCGAACCCCAGGGACGCGATACCGCCGCGGCGGTGGCCGCCGCCGTCGTCGCCGTCGAAAGCCAGCACGGGGCGGACACGGTGATGTGCGTCTTCCCGGCGGACCATATGGTCGGCGACGTCGCCGGTTTCGTCACCGCGATGCAGCAGGCGATCGAGCTGGCGGGCAAGGGACGTCTCGTCACCTTCGGCGTCAAGCCGACGCGCCCCGAAACCGGCTATGGCTATATCGAGGCGTCCGGCACGGACGTCATCCGCTTCGTCGAGAAGCCGGACGCGGATACCGCCGCAAGCTATCTCGCCAGCGGCACGTTCCTCTGGAACTCCGGCATGTTCTGCTTCACCGCGGCCACGATGGTCGCCCTCCTCGAAGCGTTCGCGCCCGATATCCTCGACGGATGCCGCAAGGCGCTCGAGGCGGCGCGCAGGGTCGACGGCGCGGCGGTGACGCAGTTCGAACTCGACAAGCAGATCTTCTCGGCGATCCGCAAGGATTCGATCGATTTCGCGGTGCTGGAAAAGGCCGGCAACGTCTCCGTCGTGCCCTGCGACATCGGCTGGGGCGATATCGGCTCGTGGACGGCCTATGGCGAACTTCTGCCGCAGGACGCCGACGGCAACAATGTCAGCGGCGAAGTCGCGCTGGTCGGGACGAAGAACACCATCGTCAGCGGCAGCGATCGGCTGGTCGCCGCGGTCGGGGTCGAGGACATGATCATCGTCGACACGGCCGACGCATTGCTGGTCGCATCCAAGGATGCCGCCCAGGATGTGAAGACGCTGTTCAACCGGCTGAAGAGCGAGGGCCACGAGACCCATCTGCTCCATCGCACCGTCCACCGCCCGTGGGGCACCTACACGGTGCTGGAAGAAGGCGAACGCTTCAAGATCAAGCGCATCGAGGTGAAGCCCGGCGGCCGGCTCAGCCTCCAGATGCACCATCACCGCTCCGAGCACTGGGTGGTGGTCTCCGGCACGGCGCGGGTCGTGAACGGCGACAAGGACATGCTGCTGGCCACCAACCAGTCCACCTACATACCCTCGGGCACGATGCACCGCCTCGAGAATCCGGGCATCCTGCGCCTCGTCATGATAGAGGTGCAGACCGGCGACTATCTCGGCGAGGACGATATTGTGCGGGTGGAAGACGTCTACGGCCGAAGCTGACCGAAGATCGCGCTTCCGTCGAGGTGCGCGGTGAGCCGGCGGCGCGGCCTGGCATGGGCCGCCGCCGCTGCCGGCCTCGTCGCGATCACCGCCGGCACGCTCGTCTGGCATGAACTGACCGGCGCGCGTCCGGGCATGGCCGTGCGCCTTGCCGAGTGGCGCGCGGCGCATCCGGGCCGGGCCGCGGACGGCGCGACGAGCCTCGCCTTCGATGATCTCGGCGCCGTCGATCTCGATACGCTGCGAACCTCTGCGCTCCCCTGGCCGATCCTGGCCGCCAGCCTCGCGCTCCGCGAGAGCGGCGGACGCCCGGACACCGCTTCCTGGCAAAGCGTAAGGGCGGCCTTCCGCCGCTTCGGTTTCCTCTATCCGGACCGCATCGAAGGCGTCGAGGGCGGTCCGTCCGTCTCCGGAGCGCCGCTCGGCCTGTCGCTGGCGACGATCACGCGCACCTTCCCGCCGCTCGAGCTGCAGGCGGTCAATACCGGATGCGCGGCCTGCCATGCCGGTCCCGCCTATGCCGCGGACGGCATGCCGGACCCACGCGTCGCCGTGCCCGGCATGCCGAACACGTCGCTCGACCTGGAGGCCTTCTCGTCCGGCAGCTATGCGGCGCTGAAGGCGGCATTCCGCGATGAGGACGACCTGCTGCGGGCCATAGATGTGCTTTTCCCGCGGATGGATCGGCGCGAATGGCTGACCCTGCGGCTGCTGGCGATGCCGGCGGCGCGCCGGCAGCTCGCGGAGCGCGCCGGCAGCTACGACCGCGCGATGCCGTTTCCCAACGGCGCGCCCGGCCTGACCAACGGTGTCGCCGCGTTGAAGGCCCGGCTGGGGGTGGCGCCCTCCGACCGCTTCATGCCGGGGGCGGGATTCGTCTCGATTCCGGTTCTCGCCGACCGCTTCTACCGCAGCGCGCTGCTCGCCGACGGCGCCTATGCGCCGAAGGACAAGCCGCGCTGGCACGCCATCTCCCGGGACGAGGCGGCCACGCGCGACCCGCGCGACCTGGCGGCGATCGCCTCCTTCTTCATGGTTCCCAGCATGGGGATGAGCGACGTGCGATCCGCGGCGGCGACCGATCGACTGACCGAGGTCCTGGCCTGGCTTCGCGACTGGCGGCCGCCGCGCTTTCCGGGAACGGTCGATCTCGGACTCGCGGCGCGGGGCAGGGGTGTTTACGCCGCCGCCTGCGCGTCCTGCCACGGCACCTACGACGAAAACCTCGACCAGCCGCGCCTGATCTCCTTCCCGAACTGGTCGGGAGACGTCGGAACTGATCGGTCGCGCGTCGAGGCGTTCACACCGGCGTTGGCCGAAGCCGTCGCGCACACGGTTCAGGGGCGCAACAACCTCGACGCGCAGTCGACCGGCGTGGCCGCCGCGCCGCCGCTTGCCGGGCTCTGGGCGAGCGCTCCCTACTTCGTCAACGGCTCGGTGCCGACGATCAGGCATCTGCTTGAACCGGAAACGCGGCCCCGGCGATTCGAGGTCGGCGGCCAGCGGCTCGACATGCAGCGGCTCGGCATCGCCGGTGTCCCCGGACCGGACGGAAGCTGGCGCTACGCGGCCGGCTATCTGCCCTACGCGGGCGTGGTGACCATCGACACCTCGGCGCCGGGCTTTTCGAATCGCGGTCATGAGAAGGAGGTCAGCGGCCTCACTCCGCCTGACCGCGATGCGCTGATCGAATATCTGAAGCTGTTGTGACCTTGCCGGTCAGACCAGAAGCGACTCGACCGGCAGCCGGAACCGCCTGATCACCGGACTGCCCTTCGGCACCCCGACCCTGAACACGCCGATGATGCGCCGGCCTGCCGGAATCGCGTGATCCCGCAACAGTTGCGTGCGCGAAACGTCCCAGTCCGCCAGCACCGACATCGGGCAGGCTTTCAGCCCTGCGCGTTCGATGTCCAGCCAGGCGCGATAGAAGTGGCGGCCCGTCTCGAAGGCGTCCTCAAGGTCGGGACGGTGGAACAGCACGATGGCCGCGGCCGATCTGGTCTTGCCGGCCTCGCTGGTCAGCAGGGCGGCCAGTCCGATCGAATCGAGCGTGCGGAACAGGGGGCCGAGCACCAGGCGGGCGGCCCAGGCTTCGAGCGGCGCCATCGCCATCGCCTCGGCGTTGAGCCCGTCCGTCGCATAGGACGGATGACGCCTGGATAGCCGCATCCAGTGCAAGAGCTCGGCGCGATGGTCTGTCTGGCGCAGGAAGTGCATCGAGGCGGTGTCGAACAGCCGCGCGATCGCCGAGATCGCGGGGCGCGAGGCGACGACGACGCAGTCGCGTCGAAGCGAGGAGAGGCGCGTGACCGCCTCGTTGGCCGCCGTGTCGATCTCGGCGAAGTCGCCGCGCCAGGTCGCACGGCCGCTCACCGTTTGCGGCGGCACGGTTTCGCCGCCGCCGCTGTCGAGCCCCACCCGCGCGATCGCCTCGAGCCCGTCCCGGCCGATCGCCGCGGCGGCGACGGGCGTCACGCCGGCAAGCCGGACTTCGTGCCTCGCCGCGGCGATGGCGAAGCCTTCGAGCTGGGCGCCGAGCGACAATCGCCAGTCTCGGCCGCTCGGATCGGCGATCGGGATCGTGCGGCGCGTGTCGCCGAGAAGCAGCAGGCCGTCGTCGTTCAGGCGCCAACGGGCCGGTTGCACATTGTGAACGCTCGGCGCCAGTTGCGCCTCGGCAAGGATGTGCAGAAGCGTCTCGCGTGACGGCCGCATCAGGTCTGGCCTCCGTCGCCCAACCGTTTGCTGTAGAGATGCAGCCGGTGCAATCGCCTGGCGCCAAGCCGCTCCATCTGCCGCAGGCTGGCGGCGTTGACGTCGGCGATCCACGTTATGCCGAGAGACCGGTATCCCGCAGCCTTCGCCTGTGTCGCCAGCCTGTGGAGCATCGCGCCGTTCAGCCCCCGGTTCTGCTGCTCGCTGGCCACCGAATAGTAGATGATGACGGCGCGGCTGCGCGCCATCCGGTAGCGCAGATAATGGTAGGGCGTCGTCCAGGAAAGGCGGGAGCCGGTGGCGCGCAGCAAGGGGTTGAGGTCGGGGATGCAGACCACGACGCCGGCCGGCCTGCCGCGGTGGTAGGCGACGACCGACAGCCGCCGGTCCATCACCCACATCATCTCGCCGGCCTGGAAGCTGTATTCCTGGGCGGTGACCGGCATGAACATCGGATTTGCGCCGAAGCCGTCGTTCAGCAGGATGCGGGCGTCCTCCATCCGGTCCCTGAAGGTTTTGCGGGTGATCGGCAGGAAGGCGAAGTCGGGATCGTCGAGGATCGCACGCTGTTTCGGGCCGAGCAGCACGGATGGGTCGAGCGCCGACAGATCGGTCTCGAACGTGCTCATCGGGAAGGTGGGGGCGTAGCCGGCGCGCTCCAGCAGGCGCGGCAGATGCGGCGGTGTCCACATCATGTCGGTATAGGGCGGAGCGCCGAAGCCTTCTGTCACCACGCCGGCCATCTGCATGGCCGTCAGGTTGAAGTTGCCGAGCAGTTCCGTGGCGCCGTTGCCTTCGGCCCACGCCTCGGCAGCTCCGAGCAGCGCCGTCGACACGTCCGCATCGTCACCGCAATCCAGGAAGCCGAATTGCGCGCGATGGGTGCCGTGGCGCCGGTTCGACGCGTCGTGGACGCTGGCCGCTATCCTGCCGACCGGCCGGCCGCCGCGATGCGCCGTATAGAGCACCAGCCGGCCGCGGCCGTCGCCGCACAGCGGATTGCGGGCGGGGTCGAGCAGCCTGTCGAAGTCGCTCCACATCGGCGAGACATAGGGCGAACTCCGATCGTAGATCTCGAACGGGACGGCGAAGCCCGCTTCCCTGTCGCCCTCGCGGATCTCGATCATGGCACGACGGTTCCGCGTTCGAAGACGAATTCGCCGATGCGCTGGGCGGCCTTCAGCTCGCTCTCGGTACGGGGGTCGGCGACGGCCTGCGGCAGTGCCAGCACGGCGATCCGCAGCGGCCGGCGCGACAGGCGCATGGCGTGGGTCGCGCCATAGGTCGCCAGCAGCGACAGGGCTCGTTCCACGCCGTCATCCGTCGGGGACCGTCCCCAGGGCGCGTCGGAGCCGCGCAGAAGCGGGTGCGCGTCGAGAAGACTGTCGAATCTCGCATGGGAGAGGGGAGCGAGATCGTCCTCGGCCAGGACGCGCGCATCGCCGATGACGGGGTGCCGCCGCAGGCGTTGCATGAAATCGTCGGCATCGGCGGCTTCCAGAAGCGGATCGGCGGCCTTGCGGCGTTCGGCACGCGCGCCGACGAACTCCGAGACCAGCGCTGCGAACATCAAGCCCGCGAGTCCGATCGCCGCGCTGCGGATGAGTTGGCCGGTATCCGCCGCGATGCCGCTGGCCCATTCGCTGGCGGCCAGCAGCACGGCCACGGCGGCGAAGGTCGTCAGGGACAGCAGGCGCTCCCACCCGTGCCCGCCGGTGCTCGCCGGTCCGAAGCCGAGATAGAGCATGATCAGGGCGCCCAGCGCCCCGAACCGGACGGGAAGATCCGGCCAGAGCATGCGGAAATCCGTCGCGATCAGCGGCGCCAGCAGAAGCATCGCGCCGAGGACGCGGCGGATCGTTGCATTCTCCCCCTCCGACAGGCTGGAGCGGTCGCGGCGGGCGAGCAGGATGCCGCTCGCCGCGAAGCCGCCTGCGACGCCGGCGAGCAGCAGGAAATTGGCCGGCATGCCGGCCAGTCCCGGCACCAGCCCGGCCGCGATGGCGATGGCCGCGGCGACCAGCAGTGCCAGCTTGAGCCAGCGCGGCGCATGCCGGCGCAGCAAACCTTCCGCCACAACGAGGACGGCGATCGGCGTGACCGCCGCCAGCGCGAGCGTGATCCAGGAAAACAGCGCGCTGCCGCTGGCCCAGGCGATCGATCTTGCGACGAACAGGGCACCACAAAGGATCAGCGCGGTGCGCGTCCGCCGCGCCACGGGCGACGCCGGACTGCTGCGCCGCAGGCCATAGGAGGCGACAAGCAGCCCCGCCGCGCCGAACAGATTGACCGCGATGTCGGCGACCAGCCGCGGATCGACCAGCGTCATGCGCCGTCCATCATCTTTTGCAGGAACCGCCTGACGATCGGGCGCATCACTGCCGCGACGATCGCAGGGCGCGGCTTCTCGACGGCCGGCCTGTAGGGGTTGAAGAACCAGCCGCGGTTGTCGGTGCCGGTCGACTTTCCGAGCACGAGCGCGATCGCCTCGTAGGCCATCATCATGCCCGTGGTGATCACCATCGGTGCGAAGGACATGCGGCTGCGCCTGCCGGCCGCGACCTCGCCGGCGACGGCGAGGTCGACATGGTGGCGCGACGAGGAATGGATCATCACGTGGATGACCTCTGCCTGGAAGGCCGCGTCGCGATCTTCCCTCGTGATGGCATCCCAGGCCTTGCCGCGCGTCGGATAGCCGAGCCGCTCTTCCGGCGACTGCTGGTCGGGCCGCGTCACGTAGACGGAGGGCAGGGGAGAGGCGTAGGCGTCGATCACCGGCTTGCCGAGCTTTCGGGCCGTCCGGTAGAGCAGCAGGCCGGCGGCGAGGTCGTCCGTGCCGTTGACGACCACCGCGGCGCGGCGAACGCTGTCCTCGACGGTCCGCGGCCAGTCCTTGCCGAACACCTCGATCTGCACCGTCGGATTGATCTGGCGCATAAGCTCGGCCGTCGCCTCGGCCTTGTCGCGGCCGACCGTGCCGAGAAAGGCGAAAACCTGCCGGTTGAGGTTCGAGACGTCGAAACGGTCGAGATCGGCGATGATGAAATGTCCGATGCCGGCGCGTGTCAGGGCCAGCAGCGCCGCGCCGCCCATTCCGCCGGTGCCGCAGACGAACACGGTGGCGCCGGCGATGCGCTGCTGTTCGGCCTCGCTGACGAAGCCGATATTGCGGGTGGTGAATTCACGATAGTCGAAAGCGACGCTCATGCAGGGGGTGCCGTTTCCTTGCGCGCCGGCCGCAGGATGCCCCACTGCCGGTCGGCGCTGAGCCAGTAGAGGAGGGGGAGAAAAAGGCGGTTCAGCGACACGACCGCCAGTGTGGCGGCAACCGCCGGCAGCGAGCGGCGCGGCACGTCCTTCAGCACGAAGCGTTGCGCCGCCGCCAGATCGAGACGGCCGAGCTGCAGCACGTCGTCGCCGCGGCCATAGTCGAGTTCGCGGCGGCAGAATTCGTTGTAGATCTCGTCGCGCGACTTGGGCGCCTGGTCGAAGGTCTTCTTCAGATTGTCGGAGCCGCCCGTATAGGCATTGGTGATGACGAAGCGGTCCTCGTCGAAGCCGGCCTCCCCGCCGACGCCGAAGACATGGCGATGGCGCGACATGATCTCGCGCGCCAGCACGAGGTGCTCGAAGCTGCGCCGCGCCGCGGGATCGGGGCGCGGGAAGACGTCCGCGAAGCTTTCGCTCACCATCCCGACGATGGCCGGCACCTGCGTGACGTTGGAGAGCCAGAGCGGACGCAATTGCTGGCGCGCGAACAGGATGATGCAGGTCAGCCCGTAGAGCACCCAGGAGAATCCCTTGCTGCGGACGCCGGGATCGACCATCACCAGTCCGAGATGCACCACCGTCGTGCCGGTGCCGTGCAGGGTCACGTCCATGACCGCGAGCGCGTTGAAGGCCACCGGCCTTCCACTGTCGCGCTCGTAGAGGATCGTCAGGATCGAGTTGGACAGGCGTTCGCGGCTGCCGGTCATCACGCCGTAGTCGAGCGGCTCTCCCGGCACCGTCCGCTCCGCCACCGCGCGAATGTCGGCGACGAGCGCGGCAGCCTCGGTCTCGCTCATCCAGATGCCGGGACGCTCGACGATGCGGGCGCGGATGCCGGGGGCCACATTGAGCTCGAGGGCCAGAAAGTCCTGCGTGAGCGCCTTGATCCACATGGCCCGTCGCGATCCCGCCGCCCGTCCTACCTGCCGCAGTCTACCGGCAGTCGGCGGACGAACCGTTAATGCATGTCGCCCGAAAGCGGGAACCGGCTTCGGGACAACGACATGCATCAAAACGAGAACTTGAGCGCGTCGCCTGAGTCCGATTTGACGCGACGCGCTCGAATGCGGGATCAGTCGTCGGCTTCCAGCAGCCTGCGGACGAGGCGAGATGTCTTGGCCGTCGTCACCACCTCGCCGCGAGGTGGCGATCCGGCCGCCGTTCCGGCGGCGCGATAGGGGCCGAGCTCGGCGGTCCAGTAGATGGCGTTCGGCGTCGGCCGGAAATCGATCGACAGATTGTAGCGCGGCGGCTCGCCATATTCCTTCTTCAGGACATAGGAGACGTCGCGCGTGGCGACCGAAAAGGGTTCGGCGGCCTTGAGTTTTGCATAGACCGCGTCCGGCGGCGCGGTCCGCGTCGCCGCGGAAAAGGCCCTGAGGAAGTCCACCGCCTCGTCCAGAGTCTCGCGGGAATCGTCGGGCCGCGGCAGGTTGATTTTCAGGCGCGCAAAGTCGACGCGCGGGCTTCCGCGACCCCGCAGCATGTAGAACAGGCTGTTGGGTTCGGCTTCACCCTCCGGCACCTCGCTGGACAGCGACAGGCATTCGCCCGCATTGCCCAGCGCCGACGACTTCCAGCCGAGATTCGCGAAGCCGGCTTCGTCGAGTGCGTCGCATATCCGGGAAGGATTGCGGCCGAGCCGCTCGACGAAGGGGAAGGGCGCGTCGGCGGAGGCCGACAGAAAGCGGGAGCCGGACTCGTTTCCCGCCTCCGATGCCATTTCGAAGAACGGCAGGGCCTCGCGGTGCGTTGCCGGGAAGGCCGCGTCGGCACCCTGCAGTCCTGTCGCGGAGGCAGGCTGCATCACGACCGCGATGCCCAGCGAAGCCATGATCTGCGCCGTCCATAAGAGGTCGCGGCACCTGCGAACCGGCTTTGCCGGGAACATATCGGTCACGAACGGCGAATCCAGCTTCGATCCCGTTGATAAGCGCCATTTAGCGCATCGCATATGCCGGCGGAATAGGCACGGTAGGGCAGGGGAACGGCATATAGGAACTGCCCCCTCATCCGGTCGCTTCGCGACCACCTTCTCCTCGCTGGGGAAAAGAAGGAGGCGCCGGCGCTTGCGACCTCCTCTCCCCGGCGGGGAGAGGGTGACCGAGCGAAGCGACCGGATGAGGGGTGAATTCGCCATATGCGATTGCCTTCGGACGGTAGCGGCTGGCATCTTGCGCCTCATGCGGAAATCCCACACACATCGCGGGCCAAACGAATGCGGGGTGGAGATCGCGATGAAACATGAGCTGAAGCTGCCCTCCGAAGGCGTCTATCTCGGCCGTGCCAGCAAGCCGGGCACCGCTCATCCCGTGGTCGTAACAGTCCGTGGTGGCGATCTGGTGGCCATCTCCTCGCGGGAGGCGCCGACGGTCCGCGACATCTGCGAGATGGATGATCCCGCCGCCTATGTACGATCCGCCAAGGGCACGGCGATCGGCTCGGTCGAGGCGATCGCCGCCAACAGCTTCGAGGGATCCCGCAACGCCGACCTGCCGGTCCTGCTGTCGCCGGTGGACCTGCAGGCGGTGAAGGCGTCGGGCGTGACCTTTGTGGTCAGCCTTCTGGAGCGGGTCATCGAGGAGCAGGCGCGCGGCGCGCCGGAAAAGGCCGACGCGATCCGCGCCGACATCGCCAATCTGATCGGGCATGACCTGTCGAAGCTCAAGCCCGGATCGCCGGAGGCGATGGAGATCAAGGCGAAGCTGATCGCCCGCGGGGCGTGGTCGCAATATCTCGAAGTCGGCATCGGCCCCGATGCCGAGATTTTTACGAAATGCCAGCCGCTCGCTTCGGTCGGCTACGGCGCGGATGTCGGCCTGCATCCGGTGTCGAGCTGGAACAATCCCGAACCGGAAGTGGCCGTGATCGCCGCCAGCACCGGCAGGATCGTCGGCGTCACCCTCGGCAACGACGTCAATCTGCGCGATGTCGAGGGCCGCTCGGCGCTGCTGCTCGGCAAGGCCAAGGACAACAACGCCTCGGCCGCGCTGGGCCCGTTCATCCGCCTCTTCGACGACGCCTTCACGCTCGCGGATGCCAAGTCGGCGCGCATCGGGCTGCGGGTCGAAGGAGAGGACGGCTTCGAGCTCGAAGGGTCGAGCTCTATGGCGGAGATCAGCCGGTCGCCGGAAGAACTGGTCGCTGCGGCGATGGGGCCGCACCACCAGTATCCGGACGGCATGGCGCTTTATCTCGGCACCATGTTCGTGCCGTCGAAGGATCGCGGCGAAGGCGGCAAGGGCTTCACCCACAAGCCGGGCGACATCGTCACCATTTCCACCGACACGCTCGGATCGCTGACCAACCGCGTCCAGTTGTCGCCCGATTGCCCGCGCTGGACCTATGGCGCGCGCAGCCTCATGCGCGACCTCAGCGCCGCCGGCCTGATCTGATTCGCCGGCTCACGGAGCCGGCAGGCTGGCGAGATAGGCGATCACGTTGGTGATCTCCTCCGGCTTCTTCAGGCCCGCGAAGGCCATCTTGCCGCCGGGCAGGAAGGTCTTCGGCGCGGCCAGGTAGGCGGCGAGGTTGGACTCGTCCCAGACCGCGCCCTCGGCACCCTTGGCGCGCATCGCATCGGAATAGGAGAAATCCTCCAGCGAGGCGACCGGCCGGCCGAAAACGCCGGCGAGGTACGGGCCTACCCGGTTCTGCGCCTTGTCGGGGACATGGCAGGCCTGGCATCGCTTGAACACCTTGGCTCCGGCGTCGACGTCTCCGTCCACGGCGAGGGCGGTGGTGCAGAGGGCTGCGAGGAGGGCGGCGACGGCGAGGATGGTGCGCACGAAAGGTCTCCTGAATGTGGCTGGCCGGGATCGGCTGGCTGCTGCGGGCACCTGTCGGCGTCCGTTCCGATAGCTTTATCAGGGACGATCGGTTGACAAGACCCTTGCCGGCGAGGCGCGAGCCGAAACCGGCCGCGCCGAGGCGGCCGCAAGGTTAAGCGGCCGTCAACGCCGGCATCGGCCGTCAGGAAGTCATGCGCGGCGCGCGATAGCTCTCGAAATTGCCGCAGACGCTGATCGACTGGCCGGAGATGTGCGGCGCGAGGTCGGAGGCGAGGAAGACGGCCATGTCGGCGATCTCCTTCATGTCGATGGCGGTGTGCATCGAGATGTTGTGCAGGAAGTACGGCATCCACGCTTCCAGCGACATGCCGCGCGCCTCGGCCTGTTCGCGCATCACCCGCTGGCCGCGCGGACCGTCGACCAGGCCCGGCAGGATGGCGTTGACCCGCACGCCGATCTCGCCGAGCTCGACGGCGAGCACGTCGGTGAGGCCGCGCACCGCGTATTTCGAGGCGGAGTAGGGCGCCCGCAGCGGCATGCCGAGACGGCCGGCGACCGAGGAGAGGTTGATGATGCAACCGCTGCCGGCCTGCCTGAACAGCGGAACGGCCTTGCGCACCATGTAGAACTGGCCGCTGACATTGACCGCCATGGTCTGGTCCCACTCCTCGTCGGTGATCTCCTCCACCGGCTTGGTCGGACCCGAGATGCCGGCATTGTTGACCAGGATGTCGAGCTTCGCGTGTCGCGCCAGGAAGGCGTCGTAGAGCGCCGCCACATCGGCGGACTTCGACACGTCCGCCTTCACCACGATGGCGTCGGGCAACTCGTCCCGGAGCGCTGCGAGCGCGTCGTCGGCAATGTCGCAGACGCAGACCTGAGCGCCCTGTTCGACGAAGCGGTGGGCGATGACGCGGCCGATGCCGGACGCGCCCGCGGTGATGATGGCTGTCTTGCCGGTCAGGTCCATTGAACTCTCCAGGGGGATGGGCGCGGCGTGGCGCATGCGACGGGGCCTGCGCGGCGGATCCGAACTCGGGTTCCGCCGCCGCAGCCGAGGTCGGCAGGATGGGGTGTCGGCGCCTGCTGCGATCAGGCCGGGCAGAAGGCCACGGGTCGGATCGGTGAGCCCGACCCTTCGTCGATATGCAGCGGCATGGCGAGGAAGAGCGAGCGAGGGGTGAGGTCTTCGAGATTGGTCAGCATCTCGATGATCAGGATGTCGTGCGGCAGCCAGCTCTTCATGTGGCCCGGATTGCCCTGCGGCACGCCGTCGACGATCGCGGTTTCCGCGGCGACCGTGTCGGTCGCGACCGCGCGCACCTTGCGCTCGCGGAAGAACTCGCAGGCGTCTTCCGACATGCCCGGCGCGTTGAGCACGTACCATTGCGCTTTCGAATCGGTGCGCCAGTGGCGCTTCATCCAGCCGTAGTTGACGATGGCGATCTCGCCTTCGCCGACCTTCAGGCCCGACTTCTGCTCGTAGGCGCGCAGCATGTCGGCAGTCACCAGGTCGCCCGGCTGCAGGTCGCGGTCGGAGAAATCGTAGAGAACCGCGGAAGCGAAGAGATGGTCGGCCGGAAACGTGTCGATCGTCCGGTCCATGCGATTCGGCAGCATGTGGGCCGGGGCGTCGACATGGGCGCCGGTATGCTCGGCCATCATGATCGCCTGGCAATAATAGCCGTCGTGTTCATGGGTGACCGCCTTGTCGATGGTCAGATGCGGATGGGTGGGCCAGCGCGGAATGCCGCGCTCCAGCTTCGGCGCGAGATCCACCATCCGCATGCCGCCCAAGGTCTTCAGGACGACGTCGATCGCCCCGGCTCTGCTGTCCGCCATGAAATCCTCCCTGATCACCGAACGGCCCAGCCCCGCGCCGCGACATGCGGTGGGGCGCCTCCAAGGCCCGATCCTGTTCGAGCAAATGTAATCACGATGCCAACCGCGTCGTCAATTGGTGAAATGCCTGATCTGTGATCACGGAGATTGACTCCGATGGCGCCGCTGTACAATCTCCTGCTCGGAGGATGCAAACCGGGCCGAGGGCACGGTCGCACCCATTCGTAAAATCGGGAGGAGAACTGCGGTGGCCGAAATACGTCTGCTGGTGGACAGCAAGAATCATCTGGGCGAGGGACCGCTCTGGGATGTCGAGGATCAGCGCCTGTACTGGATCGACAGTTCCGCGGCAGAGATCTGGAGTTGCAAGGAGGACGGATCGGATGTGAAGCTGAATTATGTTCCGCTGCACATCGGCTCGATGGCGATCCGCAAGAACGGCGGCGCGGTCGTGGCGCTCGCCAACGGCTTCAGCCTCTACGACTTCAAGACGCAGCGCCTGACCCATATCGGCGATCCGGAGAAGGACGAGCCCGAGAATCGGCTGAACGACGGCAAGGTCGACCGCCGCGGACGCTTCGTCGCCGGCTACATGTCCTATGACCACGACCGCTTCGATGCCAATCGCGGCCAGCGGCCGGTGCGCAATTCGGCACTCTACAGCCTCAATCCCGACCTCTCGATCACCAGGCTGGACAGCGGCATCAAGTGCTCGAACGGACCGTGCTGGAGCCCGGACGACAAGACCTTCTACTTCTGCGATTCCTACGACGACCTGATGTACGCCTACGACTACGACATCGACAGCGGTAGCGTGTCGAACAAGCGGGTCTTCCTGTCGAATCACGAATATCCCGGTACCTTCGACGGCTCGACCGTCGACGCGGAGGGCTACATCTGGAACGCCCATGTGTTCGGCGGCCGCATCATCCGCTACTCGCCGGACGGCAAGATCGATCGCGAGATCGAGTTTCCCGTGCGCAACCTGACCAGCGTGATGTTCGGCGGCAAGAACCTGGACATCCTGTATGTCAGTTCGATGGGCCGGCCGATCAAGGGCGTGCCGCAGCGTGAGGCGGATGCCGGCGGCCTGTTCGCCGTCTACGATCTCGGGGTCAAGGGCCTGCCCGAGCCGCGCTTCGGCGGTTGAGAGCGATGCGAAGAGCCGGATGCCCTGCCGGGCATCCGGCGGCTCTGCGGCGGTCGCCGCGAGGTGGCGCCGCTGTCAGAGAACCGCCTGGAGCGGCCGTTCCTCGTCCTCTCCGAAGATCGCGATGCGATGGCGCGTGAACCATTTGGCCGTCGCCCAGATGTCGACCTTCAGGCCGGATGCGGCGCGGCGGCCGTCGCGGCGTTCGATCGCCTGGATGATGCGTTCGTGGAAGCGCGTCCCGGTCAGGAACGGGTCCGAATAGCCCATCCTGTAGGCGACGCCGAGATAGGGGCCGGTGCGCAGCCAGAGATTGTTGATGATCTCGAGAAGCTGCGGCATCTCCGCCGCCTCATAGATCGCGAAATGGAATTCCTTGTTGGCGTCCAGCACCTCTTCGGTGAAGCCGCCCTTGATCGCCGCGATCATCTTGGCGTTGATGTCGCGCAGCGCGCCGGCCAGCGGCGGCGGCGGGTTGAGCGCGGCGCGCTTGGTCGCCATGCCCTCGATCGACATGCGGATGCGGATGATCTCCCAGAAGAGTTCCGGCGTGAAGGAAGCGACCCGGATGCTGCGGCTCGGCGTCTGGACGAGCGCTTTCTCCGCGACGAGGCGCTGCAGCGCCTCGCGCACCGGCATCGCGCTGGTGCCCAGCGCAGCCGCCAGACCGCGGATGGTCAGCGTCTCTCCAGCCGCGAACTTGCCCTGGTAGAGCGCCTGGCGCAGTTTCAGGTACACGCGCTCCTGCAGCGTGCTGACGTCGACCGGCGACAGTTTTTCCGTCATCCCAATGCTTCCATCGTCCGGGGAAGATCAGCTTCCCGCTCGGGACGCAATGCCGGTGCCGACGGCGCGCAATGCGTCAAACAGACTTTCTGGCAGCAACCGCTCCCCCGCAACGGCTAACTCCGACACAGCCGCTATGCAAGTGCGCCGCTCCTCGCCGCCAACATCGCGCGTCTTGTGATCACAAATCAACGATTATTTATTGACGGCCTGACGCTTTTGTGGCTGGTAGTGCGTGGCTGTGAACGCGGCCAGGGGAGAAGGGCGCCGCATGGACGGTGCCGGGAGGACAATCGCAGATGCGATCTCCGCGCTCGGAGCGATCCGGGGCGGAAGCGTGCGTCTGCGTGAGCCGGGCGAGCGTCCCGGAACCTGCCGGTTTGCCGGACTGCCGCCAAACATGCCGCGACTGAGGTCGGAGTTCTGCGCTGCGCAATGCAGGCAGTCATTTGGGAGAGAGAGATGAAGTCGACGATCCGGAAATTCGCGCTCGGCGCGATGGCTGCTGCGGCCGGCATGGCGTTCATGGCGCCGGCCGCTCAGGCAGCCGAGAAGATGAAGATCTTCCTCAGCATGAGCTACATCGGCAACGACTGGCAGGCCGAGGCCGCCAACATGCTGAAGGCCATGGCCGTCCACAAGAACTACGCCGACAAGGTCGACCTCCAGGTGCAGGTCTCCGGCCCCAACGCCCAGAAGCAGATTCAGCAGATCAATTCGATGGTGCAGGCCGGCGCCAAGGCGATCATCGTCTATCCGATCTCGCCGACCGCGTTGAACGGCGCCGTCAAGAACGCCTGCGCCAAGGGCGTCGTCGTCGTCGCCTACGACTCCATCATTTCCGAGCCCTGCGCCTACAACGTCCACATCGATCAGCGCAAATGGGGCGTGGAATCCGCCGAATGGCTGGTCAACAAGCTCGGCGGCAAGGGCAAGGTGGTCATGGTGACCGGCGTGCCGGGAACCACCGTCGACACGCTGCGCAACGAGGGCGCCAAGGAGGTGTTCGCCAAGAACCCCGGCATCGAGGTGGTCGCCGAGGCCAACGGCATGTGGAGCCAGGCGGTGGCCCGCACCGAACTGTCCAAGATCCTGGCCACCCGCAACTGGGACCAGGTCGACGGGCTCTGGATGCAGGCCGGCTGCTACACCGCCAATTCGATGCAGAGCGAAGCCGGCATCGCCGACGACAAGCTCAAGCCCTGCGCCGGTGAATCCTCCAACGGCGGCCGCATCCAGATGCTGCCGGTCGGCACCGAGGTCGAGGGTGCCAACGGCACCTACCGCCCGATGGGCGCGCAGCGCTGGTCCTCCGGCTCGCAGAACTTCACCGGCGCGCTGGCCCTGAAGCTGGCGGTCGACAAGCTCGAGGGCAAGGAGATCCCGGCTCTCACCGACGTGGCCCAGAACATCGTCACCAATGAGAACGTGAAGCTCTGCCAGGAGGGCACCTGGGCCGAGATGAAGGCGGGCTGCAACGTGTTCCAGCCGGCGATCATCCCGAATCCGGGCTGGTTCGCGTCGATCTATTCGGATCTGACTCCGGAAGTCGGCCTGAACGCGGCGCTCGTCGCACAGCCCGAGGAATAAACCTCCCGCTGACCAGGGCGGCCCGCCGGCGGCGGGTCGCCCGACCAATCGCGAGGCAGCCGAGATCGCAATGTCGTCCGAAATTCCTGCAATCCATATCACCCACGCCGGGAAGGCCTACGGCGCGACGATCGCGCTCGACGACGTCTCGATCTCCGTCCGCCCCGGAACCGTCCACGCGCTGCTCGGCGAGAACGGCGCCGGCAAGTCGACCATCGTCAAGGTGCTGTCCGGGCTTGTCTCGCCGGACAGCGGCGACATCGAGATTTTCGGCAAGGCGGCGCAGCTCTGGTCGCCGCGCGAAGCTCATCGCCTGGGAATCCAGACTGCGTTTCAGGAGATGACGCTCGTCCGCAACCTTACGGTGCTGGACAATATGCTGATCCCGGAGGCGCCGGTCGGCCTCAGCGGCATGATGAGCCGCGGCAAGGCTCGGCAAAGCGTCGCTGCCCATTTCCACGACATGGGCCTCAACGACATCCATCTCGACGACGAGATCGGCGATCTCGACCTCGCGGTGCGGCAGAAGATCGAGATCGCGCGTGCCGTCTATCGCAAGCCGCGCATTCTGCTGCTCGACGAGCCGACCTCCGCGCTGTCGGGCCCGGACGTCGACTGGCTCGGCAATGTCATCCGCGGCCTGAAGCGGCAGGGCACCACGGTCGTGTTCATTTCGCATCGCCTGCGCGAAGTGCGCGACTTCTGCGACGAGCTCACCATCCTGCGCGGCGGCAAGCATGTCGCCTCCGGCAACGTCGCCGACTACGAGGATGCCGACGTGGTCCGCATGATCGCCGGCCGCTCGCTCATCCACTCCTTTCCGCCGCGCGCCGAACAGCGCCACGAGATCGGCCGCGAAGTGCTGCGTGCCGACAGGGTGGGCACGGAAGGCAAGCTGCGCGAAGCCTCCTTCAGCCTGCGCGAAGGCGAGATTCTCGGCGTGGCCGGCCTTCAGGGCATGGGGCAGCTCGACCTTTTCCTCACGGCCTTCGGCGCCATGCCGCTCGCCCGCGGTCATTTCGAAGTGGATGGCCAGACCGTCGCCATCGCCAGCCCGAAGGATGCGATCTCGGCGCGCATCGGCATCAGCCTGGTGCCGGAGGAGCGCAAGACCGAGGGACTGTTTCTCCGGCTGAGCGGCAAGCACAACGCCACCGTTCCGATCATCGAGCGCTTCACCCGGTTCGGCCTGATCGACAAGGATCGCGAGGACGAGGCGGTGTCGGAGGCATTCAGCCGCGTCGAGGTCGACCACCGTGCCCTCTGGTCACGCGCCGATTCGTTCTCGGGCGGCAACCAGCAGAAGATCGCCATCGCCAAGTGGCTGCTGACCGAGAGCCATATCCTGATGGTCTACGACCCGACGCGCGGCATCGACGTCGGCACGAAGAACGAGCTCTATCAGCTCATGCGTGCCTATGCCGAGGCGGGCGGCGCGGTCGTTTTCTATTCGACCGAGATCCCCGAGCTTGTGCATCTGGCCGATCGCGTCCTGGTCTTCTACGCGGGTTCGGTCGCGGCGGAACTGGCCGGCGCCGAGCTTACCGAAGAAAACATACTGGGAGTCGCACTCGGCTCCGGCAGCAAGGCATCCGCAGCATGAGCGCTATCACCTCCGGTGGGATGGAGGCGCGGCGCGCCTCTTCCGGTTCGCTGCGCATCGGCCGCCATCGCGGCCTGATCACGGCCTTCGTCGCCTTCGCCGTTCTGTTCGCGGTCGTCGCCCAGCTCAGCGCCGTGCCGCTTGGCTATTACGACATCGCCCAGATGACGACGAGTGGCGCGACGCTCGCCATCGCGGCGATGGGACAGACGGTTGTCGTGCTGTCCGGCGGCTTCGACCTGTCGGCCGCGGCGGTGATCTCGCTGGTCAACGTGACGCTCGCCACCTTCCCCTCCGACGGCAGCGTCTCGCCCTGGACGCTGACCGCGGTCGGCGTCGGCATCGGCCTGGCCGTCGGCGCCTTCAACGGCTTCTTCATCGCCTTCCTGCGCCTGCAGGCGATCGTCGTCACGCTGTCGACGATGTTCATCCTGCAGGGCATCACGCTGATCGTCATGGACAAGCCGGGCGGCATGATCGAGCCGCGCCTGTCCGAGATCCTGATCGGCGACCTGATCACCGACTGGGTGCCGATGTCGGCGGCGCTGCTCGGAGTGCTGCTGCTCTTCTGGTACTGGCTGAAGCGCACCAAGCTCGGCCTCGCCATCTACGCGATCGGCGGCGACATCGAGAGCGCCCGGTCCGCCGGCATCTCGACCCGTCTCGTGCAATTCATGGTCTATGTCATCGCCGGCGGCTTCTACGGCCTGGCCGGCGTGTTCATCAGCGCCCAGACCGGCGCCGGCGATCCGCTCGTCGGCAATCCGATGCTGTTGCAGATGTTCGCCGCCGTGGTCGTCGGCGGCACCGTGCTGGGCGGCGGACGGGGCGGGCTGACGGGCTCGGTGCTTGGTGCCTATGTGCTGATGATCATCGTCAACATCCTGCTGGTGCTCAACGTCTCGGCCTATTTCTCGACCATCGCCGAGAGCACCATCCTGCTGCTGGCGGTGCTCAGCGCCTCGATGCACCGCAAGTCGGTGCTCGCCCAGAACCTGAGGCAGCTCCTCGACCGCTTCGCGGCCTGGCGCCAGGGCATCCTGCCGTCGCAATTGACGCTGTCGCCGCGCAAGCTGGCACTTGCCGACATAAGGCGCGACCCGTCGCCGGAGCGCGCCCAGTCGGCCATGGCTCCGTTCCGGACGCGCCACGCCGAGATCATCCGCTACGCCTTGCCGGCCTATGTCTGCTTCGTCGGCGTCCTGCTGGTGACGCAGTACGTGCTCGGCAACGCGCTCTTCCATTTCAACTACTACAACTCGCTGATCGTGCTCGCTTCCTTCCTCGCCATCCTGGCGCTCGGGCAGGGCACGGTGATCCTGACCGGCGGGCTGGACCTGTCGATCCCCTGGACGATCGGCCTGTGCGGCATCCTTCTGGCCGGCATGGTCAAGGGTTCGGATGCCGCGCTGATCTATGCCGTGCCGATCGTGCTCGTCGTCGGCATGCTGATCGGCGTCCTGAACGGCTTCGGCATCGTCGCTCTCGGCCTGTCGCCGATCGTCATGACGCTGGCTGTCAACGGCCTGCTCCAGGGCGTGGCGCTTCTCTATTCGGGCGGTACGCCGGACGGCTTCTCCTCGCCGATGCTGCGCGCCTTCATGACCGCGAAGATCTTCGGCATAACACCGGTCGTGCCGTTCCTTGCCGTATTCGGCATATTTGCGGTCCTGCTGCTGGGGCGCACCGCCTTCGGCCGCCGCGTCTACGCGATCGGTAACAGCGAGCGCGCCGCCGAGCTGTCCGGCATTCCGGTCAAGCGTACCACCATCGCCGTCTACATGCTGTCGGGCTTCTGCTCGGCGCTGGTCGGCATCCTTCTCACCGGCTTCTCCGGCCAGGCGAGCCTTGGCATGGGCGACGAATATCTGTTGCCGTCGATCGCCGTGGTCGTCGTCGGCGGCGCGCTGATCACCGGCGGCCGCGGCTCCTATGTCGGCATGGTCGGCGGCGTGATCCTGCTCACCGCGCTGCAGATGCTGCTGGCCGGCACGACGATCCCGATCTCGGCCCGCTCCATCCTCTACGGCCTCGTCATCCTCGGCGCGATCATCGCCTTGCGCGATCGGCGCGGATGACGACAATCGCGCGCTCCGCGCCGCCACCCATTGTGAAAGACCGAAAGGCAAGACCATGTCACGAGTAGCGATCATCGGCACCGGCTTCATCGGGCGGGCCTGGTCGATCACCTTCGCACGGGCCGGACATGACGTCGTCCTGTGGGACAGCGATCCGAAGGCGCCGGCGATCGCCCGCGACTACATCGCCGGCCTTCTGCCGGACCTCGAGTCCAACGGCCTGCTGAACGACGGGCCGGACAAGCTTCTCGGCCGCCTTTCGCTTTCGAGCTCGATCGACGAGGCGCTCGACGGCGTCGTCCACGTCCAGGAGAACACGCCCGAAAAGCTCGACGTCAAGAAGGCGGTCTTCTCGATGCTGGACGAGAAGGCGCCGCGCGACGCGGTGCTGGCCAGCTCGACCTCGGCCCTGCTGCCGTCGGCCTTCACCGCGCATGTCGCCGGCCGCGACCGCTGCCTCGTCGCGCACCCTATCAATCCGCCCTATCTCATCCCCGCTGCCGAGCTCGTTCCGGCGCCGTGGACCTCCGCGGCGGTGATGGAGCGCACCGCCGAACTGTTCCGCAGCATCGGCCAGGCGCCGCTGGTGATGAAGCGCGAGATCGACGGCTTCATCATGAACCGCCTGCAGGGCGCGCTGCTCGAAGAGGCGTTTCGCCTGGTCGACGAAGGCTATGCCTCGATCGACGACGTCGACATCGGTATCCGCGACGGTCTGGCGCTGCGCTGGTCGTTCATGGGCCCGTTCGAGACCATCGACTTGAACGCGCCCGGCGGCGTCCGCGACTATGTCGAGCGCTACGAGGGCATCTATTCCGGCCTGTGGCCGTCGACGCAGCATCGCGCCGACTGGTCGGGGCCGGTCATGGACCGCATCGAGGCGGAGCGGCGCGCCAGGCTGCCGGCCGACAGGCTGGTCTCCCGCCAGGAGTGGCGCGATCGCCGCCTGATGGCGCTGATCGCCCACAAGCGCGACGCCGCCAAGAAGATCGGTTCCTGAACCCTACCGCAGCACAGCATTCGAGGCAGACGCCCATGGCCAAGGCCACATCCGGAAAAGTCATCATCACCTGCGCCGTGACGGGCGCGATCCATACGCCGTCCATGTCGGAATATCTGCCGATCACCCCGCAGCAGATCATCGACGACGCGCTCGGCGCCGCGGAGGCGGGCGCGGCGATCCTGCACCTGCACGCCCGCAATCCCGAGAACGGCAAGCCGGACCAGACGCCCGAGGGCTTCATGAAGTTCCTGCCGCAGATCAAGCAGGCGACCAACGCGGCGATCAACCTGACGACCGGCGGCAGCCCCTACATGAAGGTCGAGGAGCGCGTGCTGCCGGCCCAGAAGCTGAAGCCGGAGGTGGCGTCGCTCAACATGGGCTCGATGAATTTCGGCCTTTTCCACCTGCTCGACAAATACAAGGAATTCAAGCACGACTGGGAGAAGCCGCATCTCGAAGCGACCAAGGACCTGGTGTTCCGCAACTCGTTCAAGGACATCGAGTTCATTCTCAAGACCTGCTACGAGAACAACACGCGCTTCGAGTTCGAGTGCTACGACATCGCCCATCTCTACAATCTCAAGCACTTCGCCGATCGCGGACTGGTCAAGCCGCCCTTCTTCGTGCAGTCGGTGTTCGGCATCCTCGGCGGCATCGGCACGCACCCCGAAGACGTCCAGCACATGAAGCGCACCGCTGATCGCCTGTTCGGCTCCGACTACCGCTGGTCGGTTCTCGGCGCCGGCGCCAGCCAGCTCAGGATCGCCGCGCAGGCGGCGGCCCTTGGCGGCAATGTCCGCGTCGGCCTGGAAGACTCGCTGTGGGCGGGCAAGGGCAAGCTGGCGAAATCCAGCGCCGATCAGGTGAAGCTGGTCCGCCAGATGATCGAAGGGCTCGGCCTGGAGATCGCGACGCCCGACGAGGCGCGCGAGATTCTCTCCCTCAAGGGGGCGGCCAGCGTCGGCTTCTGAGCCTGCCGCCGCAGATCGAGGCAGATTTCCGCAAAAAATGCCGGCCGGGCTTCAATGCCCGGCCGGCATTTTTTTGCCGACGTGCAAGCCCATCCGGAGCTTCTACGAACGCGCGGGCACCGCGTCCGGCTCCGGCCGCCGGATTGCCGGAACCGTTCTAATCCGAAAATCTTCGCACCTGCGAAATCGCCTTAGCGGACGCCGCAACCGGCGCGCCGCAGTGTCCGGATGCACCGTTTTTCCGGCACCGTTCTACCGACGGCCCGTCTGCCGCGCTGTCGCGCCGGCGGTGGATTTTTGCAGCGCAGCAAGGTGTTGCCGGCCCCGGACTGTCCCTGGGAGGCCGCGCCCGCCCCGAGTCGGACCCGCCTTGCAAGCGTCATCAGGCTATTTTCCGGCTAATGAATAGCGCCATCGCTACAATGAATTTGCGCAAAAGGGAGCGGGAACGAAAGTAAGCGAAAGTGATATCACATAAAGGGAGGGGCAATGACAGCCCAGACGCGCGGGGTCGAGAAGGCATGGGTGCGGGCGATCGCGGCCGACAGTCTGCCGGTGGACGATGCGACGCGCATCGAGCACGAGGGCCGCTGCATCGCCATCTTCAACCTTGGCGGCAAATTCTACGCCACATCAGGCATCTGCACACATGCGCACGCCTTCCTTTCGGAAGGCTACATAGACGGTCAGACTGTGGAATGCCCGCTGCACCAGGGGCTGTTCCACATTCCGACCGGCACGCCGCTGTCGCCGCCCGTCACCGAGCGGCTGGAGACTTTTGAAACCCGTGTGTCCGACGGCTACGTCGACATTCTGGTCTGAGGGGACAGGCAGCCCCTGACTTTCGGGACATATCCCGGGCTGAAACCAAAATATGGGAGGAGAAATCAATGCTGGAACTATCACGTCGCCAATTGCTGAGGTCCGCCGCGGCGGTCTCGGCGCTTGCACTGGTCCCCGTCACGTCGCTGCTGGCACAGGCCGATGACAAGGGCGTCCACACGATCCTCAACGAACTGATCAAGAAGTATTCCGACGAGGCGAAGGCCTCGATGTCGAACGAGGAGGTCGCCGCGCTGTTCGAGAAGGACGGCTTCCGCGACTATCTCGACGTCTATCCGGTCGGCGACCTGGCGGGCGGCTTCGTCTGGAAGCCCGGAATGGGCGCCACCTTCACCGGTCCTCACAGCAAGCTGGAGATCAAGTCGCCGTTCACCGACTATCTGCCGCTGCCGGAGGGCCCGGTGCTGGATCCCGACAAGAAGTACCGGATCGGCCTCGTCTTCCACGGCTTCAACCACCCCTGGCTGATCAGCCTCGCCGACACCGCCTCATGGGAGGCGGCGCGCCATCCCAACATCGAGCTCGAGGTCATCGACGCCGAGTTCGACGACAACAAGATGGGTCAGGTCATCGATACCTGGATCGCCAAGCAGTATGACGGCATCGTGCTGTGGCCGAGCCGCGAAGCCCCGATGGGGCCGCCCGTCGATCGCGCCATCGCCGCCGGCATCCCGACGGTCAGCCTCGATCGCCGCACCTCCTCGGAAGTCATCAGCTCCGAAGTGCTCGGCAATTTCTACGCCAACGGCCTTCAGCAGGGCCTCTATCTCAAGCACGCCGCGCCGGACGGCAACATCATCTTCAACCGCAAGGATCTCGGCTCGACCGCCGACTCCATCCGCACCGGTGCGTTCCTCGAAGTGATCGGCAACACCCCCGGCTACAAGGTGCTGGCCAACTACCACACCAACAGCCAGCGCACGCTCGCCTTCAAGTCGACCGCCGACGCGCTGCAGGCGTTCAAGGACATCTCCGTGTCCTTCAACACGGGCGGCGAGGAGGCGATGGGCGCGCTGGACGCCATTCGCGAGGCCAACCGGCTGAACAGCGCGCCGGGCGGCAAGAAGATCATGATCCTGGCCAACGATGACGCGCGCGAAGTGCTCAAGGAGATCAGGGCCGGCAACATCGACATGGTGTCGCCCTACACGCCGCTGATCGGCGACATCGGCATCCGCGCCGTCGTCATGCATATCGGCGCCAAGGAGGGCAAGAACGAGGCGCCGCCGAAGTTGATCATGACGCCGAACCTGCCCATGATCACCCGGGAGAAGATGAACATCGAGGGCATCGAGACGCTGACGCCCGATGAGTGGCCCTACGCCTACGGTCCGGAAGCCTCCGGCTGATCTCAGCCTCCCAGGCCGCCTGCCGGGCCTTTGCAAGGCCCGGCAGGCATCTGTCCAGCAAGGCACGCAGGTGCGATAGCGCGATGACGACGATGGAAGACAAGGTCGCCGATCGGGGGGCGCCATCCCGGACGTTCGACATGGTGAGACAGGCGGGCAGCGGCGACCTGAGCCGTCTGGCCGTCCTCGTGGTGCTTGTCGTCCTCGGCCAGATCATCACCCCCGCGTTCCTGTCGCTGGGCAACGTTCACGTCATCCTCATGGCGGTCGCCGCCATCGGCATCATGGCCTACGGCATGACGCTGGTGGTCATCACCGGCGAGATCGACCTGTCGGTCGCCGGCATCGCCATCCTGTCCTGTGTCGTCGGCGGCCTGCTGATCCCGACCGGTTCGGCGGTTCTCGTCATCGGCGCGACGCTTGCGACGGGGCTGCTCGTCGGCCTGCTGAACGGCGTCCTCGTCGCGGCCATCGGCATTCCCTCGCTCATCGCCACGCTCGGCATGCTCGGCATCAGCCGTGCGCTGGCCAACATCGCCTCGGGCGGACAGGCGCTCTATCCGGAGCCGATCGCCGCCTATCTTTGGCTCGGCCGCGGTGCCGTCGCCGGAGTGCCGGTGCCGGTTCTGCTTCTCGCAATCCTCGGGGTGGCCGCCATCCTGCTGACCCGATATTCGACGTTCGGCCGCGCCCTCTACGCGACGGGCGGCAATGTGCGGGCGGCCGCGCTGTCCGGCATCAACACGGTTGCGGTGCGGACGGTCGTCTTCATGATCTCCGGCGTCTGCGCAGCACTCGCCGGCATTCTGGAGTGCGCGCGCCTGTCCTACATCAATCCGGCGGGCCTTGAGGGCATGGAGCTTTCGGTGCTCGCCGTGACCGTGCTGGGCGGCGCCGCGCTCGCCGGCGGCTCGGGCTCGATCACCGGCACGCTGGTCGCCGCGGTGATCATCGGCATCGTCAACAACCTGCTCAATCAGATGGGCGTCAGCATCTATCTCCAGCAGGTGGTGACGGCGGCGGTGATCCTGGCGGTGGTGCTGCCGGGAATGTGGCGCCGGGGGATCGTGAAATGAGCGCGGCCGGACTTGCCTCTCCCTCCGCCTCGCGCCTCGGCCCCTTTCTCGCCGGGCTTCTGCGCGACCCGATCGTCTGGCTGATTGTCGCGATCTTCGCCGTCGGCTCGCTGACCTCGGAATACTATCTGACCGCCGCCAACATCGAGAACCTGATGCGCAACATCGCGGTGATCGGCCTGCTGTCGCTCGGCATGACGGTGGTCCTGCTGACCGGGCGCATCGACCTGTCGGTCGCCGCCCTGATGATCTTCTCGGTCATCGTCGGCGTCGTCCTGATGGCCTGGCTCGGCTCGGTGATCGGCGTGCGCTGGCTGGTGCGCGGCAACACCTTCGCCGGCCCGACGCTCGCCGTCATGGGTATAGCGCTGGCGACGGGTGCCTTTGTCGGGGCGATCAACGGCATCGGCGTCGCCTATCTGAAGGTCGCGTCCTTCATCATGACGCTGGTGTCGCTGACGGCGCTGCGCGGCTTCAACTACGTGCTGACCAACGGCCATCCCTATTATCTCAAGTCGCCGCTGTTCAACTGGGTCGGCGACGCCAAGCTCGGCCCGGTTCCCGTCAGCTTCGCCATCTTCCTTGCCGTGCTCGTCGCCCTTATCGCCTTCGTCAACGGCACGGTGCGGGGAGGGCGCTTCTACGCCATCGGCGGCAACGAGAAGGCTGCCCTCTACGCCGGCATCAAGACGGCGCGCTACGTCGTGCTCGCCTTCGTCATCAGCGGCATCTGCGCGGCGATCGCCGGGATCGTGTTCACGGCACGCCTGAAGTCGGTCGATGCGCCTCTCGCCGCCGGCTACGAGCTTACCGCCATCGCCATCGCGGTCATTGGCGGTACGGCGCTGTCGGGCGGTGTCGGCTCCCCTTGGCGGACATTGCTCGGCAGCGTCGCATTCGCGGCGGGGCTGAACCTGCTCGCCATCTGGGGCGTCGGCACCTGGTATCAGAACCTGGCGATCGGCATCGTGCTGATCCTGTCCGTCGGCCTGTCGAAGTTGAGCCGCAAGAAAGTTCAGTCCTAAAGGGGGAAGCATATGGCAGGACATCTGACGCTCGGCGTCGACATCGGCACGACCAATGTGAAGGCGGCGATCCTCAACACCGATACCGGCAAGCTGGTCGCCTTCGGCTCGCAGGAGCATCCGCTGTTCCATCCCTTTCCGGGCTGGGCCGAGCAGGAAGCCGGAAACTACTGGAGCGCCGTGGTCTCGGCCATCCGCCAGTGCCTCGACCAGGGCAATTTCGCCGACGACATCGCCGCGGTGGCGCTGTCCGGCCTGGTCGGCGTCACCCTGCCGGTCAGCGACCAGGGCAAGCCGCTGCGCGCCGCGATGATCTGGATGGATTCGCGTTCCGAGGAGGAATGCGAGGACATCCGCCGCAGCGTCGGCGAGAAGACCATCAACAAGAACAACGGCAACCGTGTCGCGCCGTGGTTCATCGATCCCAAGGCGCTGTGGATCAAGAAGCACGAGCCCCACATCTTCAACGCGACCCACAAATTCCTGTCGCCGTCGGGCTACTGCACCTACCGCATGTGCGGCAACTTCACCATGAACACCGGCGATGCCGGCCTCGCCTACGCCTATGAATACCAGAAGGAGCGCTGGAACGAGTCGATCGCCAAGGCCATCGGCATCCCGCTGGAGAAACTGCCGCGGCTCTACCAGAGCCACGAGGTCGTCGGCGAGGTCACCAAGCAGGCCGCCGAGGAGACGGGCCTGCGACCGGGCACGATCGTCGCCGCCGGCGGCACCGACATCAGCTCCGCGGCGCTCGGCGTCGGCGTCACCAAGGCCGGCGAGGCCTACTATTCGATGGGCACCGGCTCCAACCTCGGCATCATGATCCCGACCGAGCAGAACGTCGAGGAATACCGCATCCTGAAATGGCCGCACGTCCTGCCCGGCCTGACCATGTTCGACGGGCCGATGGCGTTCACCGGCGCCTCGCTCAAATGGTTCCGCGATCAGTTCGGCGATGTCGAGTTCCGGCTCGCCGAACGCATGGGCCACAATGTCTTCGACCTGTTCACCGAACAGGCCAAGCAGGTCTCGCCGGGCTCGGACGGCCTGCTCTACCTTCCCTATCTCGGCAACACGCTGTCGCCCAACTGGAACAGCAATGCCTGCGGCGTGTTCTTCGGCGTCCGGCCGACCACGGCGCGTGCGACCTTCATCCGCTCGCTGATCGAGGGCGTGGCCTTCGACCTCTATTCCAACGTCAAGGTCGCCAATGCGGCGGGCGTCAGGGTCGACGGGCTGATCCTCAACGGCGGGCCGACCAAGAGCCGCTTCTGGAACCAGATCACCGCCAACGTCCTCAACCTGCCGCTGAAGGTGCCGGACATCGGCGAGGCGGCGCCGATCGGCGATGCGATCCTCGCCGGCGTGGCGGCCGGCATCTACAAGTCGCCCGTCGAGCCGCTCGACAAGATCGTCCGCATCAAGGAGACGATCGAACCGGATGCCAAGCTGCACGAACGCTACGAAGCGTTCTTCGAGGTCTGGTCGTCGGTCTACCAGAACCTGCGCGGCGACATGGATCGCCACCGCGCGCTGCTCAACAAATACTACGCGGGCTGACCAGATGACCGAGCCGGCGCCGCTTCTCGAGGTGAAGTCGATCCGCAAGACCTTTCCCGGCGTACTTGCGCTGGCCGACGTCACCTTCGACCTCCGCGCCGGCGAGGTCCATTCGCTGGTCGGCGAGAACGGCGCGGGCAAGTCGACGCTTCTGTCGATCATGAACGGGCTGATCTCGCCGGACAGCGGCGAGATCAGGATCGGCGGCGAGACGGTCGTTCTCAGCGATCCGACCGTGGCGCTCGGCAAGCGCCTGGCGCTCGTCCATCAGGAACTTGTGCTCTGCCCCAATCTCAGCGTGGCCGAGAACATCTTCCTGGGGCGCGAGCCCGCGGCACGGGCAGGCAGCAACCGCCGCGCCACCCTGATCGGCATGGCGCAGGACCTGCTGGACGAGATCCATGTGACGCTCGACCCGACGCGTCCGGTCGGCGAGCTCAGCCTCAACGAGCAGCAGATCGTCGAGATCTGCCGGGCGCTCGCCAGCCGGCCGAACATCCTCGTCTTCGACGAGCCCACCGCCTCGTTGAACGACGACCAGGTCGCGCATCTCCTGGCGATCATCCGCAAGCTGAAGGCGAACGGGCTGGGCATCGTCTACGTCTCGCACCGGCTCGGCGAGGTGCTCGACATTTCCGACCGGGTGACCGTGCTGCGCGACGGGCATGTCGTCGGCACGCGCGACATCGGCGGGCTGACGGAGGCGGCGCTCGTTTCGATGATGGTCGGCCGCGAGCACAAGCCGGGGCAGACCGCCTTCCGCGAGCGGCAGCATGGCGACACGGCGCTCGAGGCGCGCGCCATCGGCAAGGCCGATGTCTTCGACGACGTCTCGCTGGACGTGCGCGCCGGCGAGATCGTCGGGATCGCCGGCCTGCTCGGCTGCCAGCGCGAGGCGGTGGTCCGGGCGATTTTCGGCGCCACGGCGATCGACAGCGGCGAAATCCGGGTGCGCGGCAAGCCGGTACACATGAGGTCGCCGCGCGACGCCATCGAGGCGGGCATCGGCTTCATGCCGGCCGACCGCAAGGGCGAGGGCCTGGTGCTGCCGATGAATGTCGGCGACAATCTGGGGCTGACGATCCTGAGACGGCTCGGCCGTCTCGGCATGCTGCGGCGGCGCCAGCGCAATGTGCTCGGCACCGAGGTGGTCCGCAAGCTGGCGGTGAAGGCAAGCGGGCTGTCGCAGACGGTCTCGCAGCTTTCGGGAGGCAATCAGCAGAAGATCGTCATCGGCAAATGGATCCTGCGCGGCGGCGACATCGTCATCGCCGAGGATCCGACGCGCGGCGTCGATGTCGGCGCAAAATTCGAGATCTGGCGCACCATTCAGGGGCTCGCGGAGCAAGGCAAGGCGGTGATCCTGCTGACCACCGAGCTCCAGGAGATGATGGATGCCTGCGACCGCATCCTGGTGATGAGCCGCGGACGGGTGACCGGCCACTTTCACCGCCGCGACTTCTCCGCCGAGGCCATCGCCCACTGCTTCGTCACCTGATGCGATACCGATAACAGTATGGGAACAATGAATTTTCCTTTCGGCGGGCCGGTCTTTATTGGTCAGCGTACCGAATACAGACTGAAGGAGACGGACCATGCAGGGTAATGCCTCGGCGAGCTATGCCGGCATTGGCGGCATCGGCAGCAAGATCTGGCCGCTGACCGGCCCGGAAATCATCTCGCGCGACACGCTGAAGACGTTGCGCATGCGCAGCAACGGGCCGGGCCTGCTGCGGCTGGTCGTCCATCTCGCGGCGCTGCTGCTGACCGGAACGCTCGTCTATCTCGCATCGTGGACGCTCTGGCTGCAGATCCCTGCCATGCTGCTCTACGGCGTGGTGATCGTCCTGCTCTTCGCGCCGCTGCACGAATGCTCGCACGGCACGGCCTTTCACTCGCGCTGGATCAACCATGTGGTCGGCTTCGCGGTCGCGGCCTTCACGCTCCGGCCGTTCCTCTATTTCAAGTACCGTCATGCCGCGCACCACACCTACACGCAGCACGAGGACCATGATCCGGACATCGTGCCGTTCCCGACCTCGATGCGCGATTATTTCGCGCAGATCCTCGGCCTGTCCTTCTGGCCGAAGCTGATCGGCACGCTGTGGCGCGGCTGTACCGGTCGCTTCACCGAAGAGGAGCGCACCTTCCTGCCGGAGTCGGTGTTCAAGACGGTGATGCTGGAAATCCGTCTGCTCGTCGTGCTGTACATTCTGATCGCCGCCGTCTCGATCTACTTCGGATCGACGGTCGCGCTGGTCTACTGGCTGCTGCCGCGCATCATGGGCGAGCCGGTGCTGCGCGCCATCCGCATGGCGGAGCATACGGGGGCGGAAGAGAGCCCGAATCTGCTCGCCAACACCCGCACGACGCTCGCCAATCCGGTTCTGCGGATGCTCTACTGGAACATGCCGTTCCACGCCGAGCACCATCTGGCGTCGTCGGTGCCGTTCCATGCCCTGCAGCGCCTGCACGACGAGGTATCGCCGCACCTGCAATGCGTCAGCAAGGGTTATGTCCAGGTGCATCGGGAGATCATCCGCGAGGTGATCGGCAATCGCCGGCGGGCCACCGCCGGGCAGGGAGCCTGAGTCGCGATGACCGCCGCCGGGAGGACGGCAGGCGTCGTCATCATCGGGGCCGGCCATGCCGGCGGACGCACCGCTGAACGCCTGCGGCACGGTGGCTACGTCGGCCCGATCGACGTGGTCGGCATCGAGCGCGAACTGCCCTATGAGCGGCCGCCGCTGTCCAAGGGCGTGCTGACGGCGCCCGAGGTTCCGGCCAACGCCTATCTGCTGCCGGCGTCGAAATGGGCCGAGCTCGGCGTAAAATTCCACCTCGGCTGCGAGGCGCTGTGGATCGACCGGGTCGGCAAGGCGGTCACCGTTTCGAACGGCACCGTGCTGCCCTACCGCAAGGTGGTGATCGCCACCGGACTGGTGCCGCGCCGGCTGCCGGCGCTCGCCCCGGTCGCGGCGAACGTGATCCATCTCCGCACCTTTCAGGATGCCGTCGCGCTGCGCCAGATGATCGGCGCCGGCCGGCGGGCCGTTCTGATCGGCGCCGGCCTGATCGGGCTCGAGACCGCGGCGAGCGCGGTCAAGCGCGGCGCCGCTGTCACCGTCATCGAGGCCGCCGACCGTCCGCTGTCCCGCTTCGTGCCGGCCTATCTCGCCGCATGGCTGGCCGGCCTGCACGCCGCGGCGGGCGTCGACATACGGTGCGGCAGGCGGGTCGTCGATTCCGCCGACGCTGGCGGCGTCGCCCGGCTGGTGCTCGACAACGGTGCGCATATCGAGGCGGATCTCGTGCTGGTCGGCATAGGCGGGGTCCCCAACGACCGCATCGCCCGCAATGCCGGCCTTTCCGGGGAAAACGGCGTCGTCGTCAACGAGTTCGGCCAGACCAGCGATCCCGACATTTTCGCGGTCGGCGACGTTGCTGCGCATTTTTCCCCGCTGTTCGCGCGCCGCTGGCGGCTGGAGTCGTGGAAGAACGCGGAGGACATGGCCGCGGTGGCGGCGGCCCATATCTGCGGCAGCGCGGCTCCCTATGTGGAGACGCCCTGGTTCTGGACGGATCAGTACGACCACAACATCCAGGTCGCCGGCGTTCCGGGGGACACCGTCCCGTCGTTCGAACGCGGCCGTCCGGGAGACCGTGGCTATCTTGCCTATTTCGTCGAGGATGGCCGGCTGCGCGGCGCTATCGGCATCGGATGCGGCCGCGACGTCCGCCTGGCGCGCGAGGCGATCAAGGCGGGCGGGCGCGTCGATCCCGGCGATCTCGCGGCAAGGGGGTTCGCGGCGACGGCGGCCCGGGCGAGGCGGGCGTCGTGATCAGGTCCCGCGCCGCGGTCTGCATTGGACCGAACACGCCGCTCGTCGTCCAGGAGATCGATGTCGCGCCGCCCGGTTTCGGCGAAGCGCTCGTCGAGATCGTCGCGTCGGGCCTGTGCCACACCGATCTGACCGCGCTGGACGGGATGAACGCCTCCAGCGTCTATCCGCTTGTTCCGGGCCATGAGGGGGCGGGGCGCGTCGTGGAGGTTGGCGAGGGCGTCCGCGACCTCAAGCCCGGCGACCACGTTATTCCGCTCTACGGGCCGGAATGCAAGGAATGCCGGATGTGCCTGAGCGGCCGCACCAATCTGTGCTGGACGATCAAGCCGACACGCGACAGGGGCGTCATGCCGGACGGGACCTCCCGGTTCCGCTGCGACGACGCCTCGGTGCATCATTTCATGGGCACCTCGACGCTGTCGCGATACACGGTGGTGCCGGAGATCGCGCTGGCCAAGGTCCGTCCCGACGCGCCGCTGGACAAGGTCTGCCTGTTCGGCTGCGGGGTCACCACCGGCGTCGGAGCTGCCTTGTCGGAGATCCGCGCCGGCGACGACGTGGCGGTCTTCGGCCTCGGCGGCATAGGGATCAACGTCGTTCAGGGCGCCCGGCTGGCCGGCGCGCGGCGGATCATCGGCATCGATGTCACGGAGCGCAAGAACGACCTTGCCATCGCCTACGGCATGACCGATTTCGTCCATGCCGGCCGCGAGGCCGGTCGCGTGGTCCAGGCCATCCGCGAGATCGCCTCGGGCGGCGTCGACGTCGCCTTCGAGTGCACGGGGCTCGTCCCGGTGATGCGGCAGGCCTTCGACTGCTGCCAGCCCGCATGGGGCACGGCCGTGCTGCTCGGCGTCGAGCCGCCGGGGGCCGAGATGGGCTTTCCGCCGGTCGGCGTGCGCTACGGCCGAACCATCAAGGGCAGCTATTTCGGCGGGGTGAAGGGGCGCAGCGGTCTCGGCCGGCTGGTCGACTTCTACATGGACGGACGGCTCGACCTCGACCGCCAGATCACTCACACCCTCCAACTGGAGGAGGTGAACCACGGGTTCGACCTGATGCGTGCCGGCGAGTCGGTGCGCAGCGTCGTGCGGTTCGAGTGACCGCGGCGCCGAGGCTCGACAACGAAGCCGGTTACGTCTTCCGCGACCGCCATCCGGAGCGGGGCGAGGTGTACCGGCGATACGACGAGGCGAGCGCCGCGGCCCGCGCCCGCCTCGACTGCCGGCTCGACCTGCGCTACGGCGGCCATGCGCGCCAGCGCTTCGACCTTTTTCCCGCCGGACCAGGGGCTCCGCTGCTGGTGTTCATCCATGGCGGCTACTGGCAAAGCCTCGACAAGGAGCGCTTCTCCTTCGTCGCCTCGGCCTTGGTGAAGCGCGGCTTCACGGTGGCGCTTCCCGCCTATCCTTTGGCACCTGAAGTCCGGGTGGAGCAGATCGTGCGGTCCGTCGACACAGCATTCGACGCGATCGTCGCGACGCTCGATGCGCCGCCGCCGTTCTGGATCGCCTGCGGCCATTCCGCCGGCGGGCATCTGGCGGCGATGCTTGCGATCGCCCGATCCGGCGGTCCGATTCCGCTCGCCGCCTGCATAGCGATCAGCGGCATCTTCGACCTGGAGCCGTTGATCCGAACCTCGCTGAACCGGGCGCTGGCGCTCGACCTTGTGTCCGCGCAGGATTTGAGCCCCTGTCGCAAGCAGCCGGCCGACTGTCGCCTCCTTGCCTATGTCGGCGCGGACGAGACCGGCGAATTCGACCGGCAATCCCGCGACTTCGCGCGGCACTGGCGGCGGTCCGGAGCACAATCGGACTGCGTCGCCTTGCGAAACCGCAACCATTACACGATCCTGAGCGATCTGCTGGAGCAGCGGTCTTCGATAGCGGAAGGAATTGTCGGGGCGGCGGAAGCCTTTCGCCGGGGGGAGTAGGGGTTTGAACGGCTCGAGCAAGCTGCATTTCGTCAATTTCAGCCAGCTACGGTCTTTTTATGCGGTCGGACGCGAACTCAGCTTCACCAAGGCGGCCGAGCTGCTGCACATCGGCCAGCCGACGGTCACGACCCAGGTGAAGGCGCTGGAGGAAACCTACGACGTTCAACTGTTCCTGCGCTCGCCGCGCGGCCTGCGCCTGACCGACGCCGGCGAAGCGCTGCTGACCGTCGCCCGCCAGATCTTCTCGCTCGAGGAGCAGGCGGTCGGCATCCTCAGCGCGGAAGGCAACCAGGTTTCCGGCAAGCTGCGCGTCGGAACGGTCGGGCCGTTCTTCGTCATGAACCTGCTTTCGGCCTTCCACACCCGCTATCCCCTGATGCAGGTGTTCCTCGAAAGCGGCAATTCCGACGTCGTCTACAACAAGCTGCTCAACTACGAGGTCGACGTGGCCATCATCGGCCGCGACTACGACGACCCGCGCCTCGACGCCATCCACCTCGGCCGCCACGAGGTCATCATCTTTGTCCACCGCGACCATCCCTGGGGCGGAAGGCAGCACATCGACCTTGCCGAACTCGACGGCCAGCGGATGATTTCGCGCGAGCAGGGATCCATGACGCGGCGCGCGCTGGAGGACCGGCTCGACCAGTACCGGGTGCGTCCGAACGTCGTGATGGAGGTGCCGCGCGACGCCGTGCGCGAAGCCGTCGCCGCGGGCCTCGGAGCGGGCATCGTCTCGATCACCGAGTTCGTGCCCGACGATCGCCTGACGGCCCTGCGGGTGGCGGACCACAAGCCTTTTACGGAGTCCTACGCGGTCTGCCTGAAGGTGCGGCGCTCGCTGCGCCCGATCGACGCCTTCATGCAGCTAGTGCAGCAGGGCTGAGCCGCCGCCACGCGCCCCGCGGCCGGGGACAACCATTTTCCTCGTCATGCGTTATCGCCGACATGCGGCGCTGGCCTCGCCGGTGCCGTGCAAGGCGAGACGAGGAGGACTGCCATGAAACGCATACTTCCCGCCCTGCATGAGGGCCATGCTCCTGTCGATCTTCACAATGCCTTCGCCGACGCGCTCGATGCCTTCGACGACTGGGGTCTGGGTGCGCCCGAGCCCGCGGTGGAGTTCGGCGGCGACCAGGTCGCGATCAGCGCCGTTTTCGGCCGGATGCGCACCTGCGACGATATCCTTCCGGAGAGATTGCGCCTCGCCGTCGACGACATCGTCGGCCCGGGTGCCCTGGACACGGGCGCGTCGGCGCCGGTCAGGCTCGCCGACGCGGCTCTGCGTCTGCGCGCCCTGTGCGTCGAGCGCTTGACGAAGGGAGGGGGCTAGCAAACCGTTTCCAATTCCAGTTGCGGGACGGAAAATCCGTCCCGCAAACCTCTCGAAAATCGCAATCGACAAATTCTACCAGTGTTGTAGATTAAAAATCGCGACGGAGGTTGATATGGCACTCGTTCAATCGACGAACTTACCCCCCAGGACGGCTCGCCCGGCCCTGCTGCAGGCTGTCGCCGGCTATGCGATCTTCGCTCTGTCCTTCGGTTTTGCCGCCGCCGTCATCTTCGGATTCGTTTCCTGATCTGCAGAGATTGACCGGCGCCGGACGCCCGGGCCTCGCCGAGGCCGGCGCTTCGGTCGGCCGGCAATGACGGGCGGCCGCAGCCGGCCTCTGCTCTTCAGCTCAGCGGAAACACATTCGCGCGGCGGATGCGGACGAACCCGATGTCCTGCGACCTCACCGCGGTTTCCGGCGGCACGTCGAGTTCGAGCGAAGTGCCGTCGCCCAGCCTTGCGAGGATGCGCCGGTTCTCCGGCCGGTCGATCACCCGGGTGACCGTGGCGGGGATGCCCCCCGTGTCGGACCAGTCGAGATCGGAGGGACGGACGAACACTTCGGCGCGTCCGTCGGTGACCCCGGGCGCGGCGATCTCGCCGCCGGCGATCCGCGCACGGCCGTCGCGGATCGACGCTTCGAGGCGGTTGGCGTCGCCGAGGAATTGCGTGACGAAGGCGGAGTTCGGGCTGCGGCAGACCTGTTCCGGCGTGCCCTGCTGAACGATCCTGCCCTCGTTCAGGATGACGATCCGGTCGGCGAGGTCCAGCGCCTCCTCCTGGTCGTGGGTGACGAACAAGGTCGTGATGCCCAGCGCCTCGTGGATCTCGCGCAGCCAGCGGCGCAGTTCGCGCCGCACATTGGCATCGAGCGCGCCGAAGGGCTCGTCGAGCAGCAGCACCTTCGGATCGACGGCGAGCGCGCGGGCCAACGCCACCCTTTGGCGCTGACCGCCGGAGATCTGCGTCGGAAAACGCCCGCCCAGGCCGCTCAGCCGCACCAGGTCGAGCAGCTCGCCGACCCGCCTGTCGATCTCGGCGCGGCCGCGCTTCACCTTCGACACCTTCATTCCGAAGGCGACGTTCTCGGCGACCGTCATGTGCGGGAACAGCGCGTAGTGCTGGAACACGAAGCCGACGCCGCGGTCGCGCACCGGTATGGCCGTGGCGTCCTGCTCGCCGAAATGGATCGTGCCGGCGTCGGAATATTCGAGGCCCGCCACCATCCGCAGGATGGTCGTCTTGCCGGATCCCGAGGGGCCGAGCAGCGCGACCAGTTCGCCGCTGCCGATTTCCAGCGACACGTCGCGCACGGCGCGGAACGTGTCGAAGGTCTTCACCACATGGTCGAGGCGGATCTTCATGGCTTGCTTCCTTGCGCCGGAGCGGGCGCGGCGAGGGCAGGGCGGCCGGAACGGCCGGCACCCTGCCGTTCGAGCAGCACCTTGGCGATGATCGTGACGATGGCCAGCAGCGTCAGCGTCGAGGCGGCGGCGAAGGCGCCCGCCGTCTGGTAGTCGTGGTAGAGCAGTTCGACATGCAGCGGCAGCGTGTTGGTCTGGCCGCGAATGTTGCCCGATACGACGGACACCGCGCCGAACTCGCCCATGACGCGGGCATTGCACAGCACCACGCCGTAGAGCAGCGCCCAGCGGATGTTGGGCAGCGTCACCGAGAAGAAGGTGCGCCAGCCCGAGGCGCCGAGCGAGGTCGCCGCCTCTTCGAGGTCGCGGCCCTGCGCCTGCATCAGCGGGATGAGTTCGCGGGCGACAAAGGGCGCCGTGACGAACATCGATGCCAGCACGATGCCGGGCAGCGCGAACAGGATCTTCACGTCGGCCGCCTGCAGGGCCGGGCCGAACAGCCCCTGCAGCCCGTAGACGAACAGATAGGCGACGCCCGCGACGATCGGCGAGATCGAGAAGGGAATTTCGATCACCACGAGCAGCAGCCGCCGGCCGGGAAAGTCGAACTTGGTGATCGCCCAGGCGGCGGCGATCCCGAACGCGGTGTTCACCGGGACGGCGATCAGCGCGGTCGCCACGGTCAGGCCGATCGCGTGCAGCGTGTCCGGATGCAGGATCACCGCCTTGAAGGCGGCCGTGCCGGCCGAGAACGCCTGGACGAAGATGACGAGCAGCGGCGACAGCACCAGCAGCGCGCCGACGACCAGCACGAAGCCGATCAGCGACCTGCGGATCAGCGGGCCGTCGCCGACGCGCGGCGGCTTGCGGCGTGACGGGGGCGTGCTCATCCTCAGCTCCGCCCGGTGTATCGCAGGGCCCGGGCCTGCAGCAGATTGGTGACGGCGAGCATGGCGAATGCGGTGATCAGCAGGACCGACGCGATCGCCGCCGCGGCCTGATAGTCGTACTCCTCCAGGCGGATGAACGACAGCAGGGCGGTGATCTCGGTTTCCATCGGCTGGTTTCCGGCGATGAAGATGATCGCGCCGAATTCGCCGAGGCTGCGCGCGAAGGCCAGCGACACGCCGGCCAGCAGCGCCGGCGTCAGCAGCGGCAGGATCACCCTGAGGAAGATCTCGGAGTCGGAGCCGCCCAGCGACTGGGCGGCCTCCTCGAGCGCCGGGTCCAGGTCCTCCAGCACCGGCTGCACCGTGCGCACGATGAACGGCAGGCTGGTGAACGACATGGCGACCATGATGCCGAGCGGCGTGTAGGCGACCTTGACGCCGAACGGGGCAAGGATCGATCCGAACCAGCCGTTCGGCGCGAACAGCGTCGTCAGCGCAATGCCGGCCACCGCGGTGGGAAGCGCGAAGGGAAGGTCGACGATCGCGTCGACCAGCCGCTTGCCCGGAAAGCGGTAGCGCACGAGAACCCAGGCGAGAGACAGTCCGAACACCAGGTTGAAGGCGGTGGCCGTGGCCGCGGACAGGGCGGTGACGCGGTAGCTTGCCACCGCGCGCGGCGACGAGACGATGCGCCAATAATCCTCAGGCCCCAGGCTGGCGGCCTTCACGGCGAGCGCGGCCAGCGGCAAGGCGACGATCAGCCCGACATAGACCAGCGTGATGCCGAGCGACAGCGGCAGACCGGGCAGGACACGGCGGCGGGTCATGCGGCGGCGCCGTTGGGCGTCGCCATCGAATTTAGTGCACCTGCGGCTGTTCTGGAAAACGAAAAACCGGCGGGCAAGGCCCGCCGGCCGTCAAGCGGAAGGGCGCGTCGGTTCATCGTTCGCCATAGAGCTGGTCGAGCAGTCCGCCCGATGCGAAATGCTCCGCCTGGATCTTGTCCCAGCCGCCGAAGACGTCCTCGACCGTCACCAGGCGCACGGCCGGGAACTTGTCCTTGAACGCCTCGGCGACGGCCTTGTCGTTCACGCGGTTGCCGTTCTCGGCCAGGATCGTCTGGCCCTCGGGCGTATAGAGGAATTCGAGATAGGCCTTGGCGAGCTCACGCGAGTCGCGTGCATCGGCAACCTTGTCGACGATGGCGACCGGGAACTCGGCGAGCAGGCTGACCGACGGCGTCACCGACTGGAATTTGTCCTCGCCGAATTCCTTGCGGATGCCGGTCGTCTCGGATTCGAAGGTGATCAGCACGTCGCCGATCTCGCGCTCGACGAAGGTCGTGGTCGCGGCACGGCCGCCGGTGTCGAACACCGGGACGTTGTCGAACAGCTTGCCGATGAAGGCTTTCACCTTGTCCGCGTCTCCGCCGAACTTCTCCTGCGCGAAGGCGGTGGCGGCGAGATAGGTGTAGCGCGCATTGCCCGAAGTCTTCGGGTTGGGGAAGATCACCTTCACGTCGTCGCGTACCAGGTCGTCCCAGTCCTTGACGTTCTTCGGGTTTCCGGCGCGCACCAGGAAGGACGGCAGCGAATGGAAGGGCGACGACTTGTTCGGAAAGTCGTTCTGCCAGTCTTCGGAGACGAAGCCGTTCTTGGCCAGGAAGGCGATGTCGGTGACCTGGTTGAAGGTGACGACGTCGGCTTCCAGGCCTTCGACGATCGCCCGCGCCTGCTTCGAGGTGCCGGCATGCGACTGGTCGATGGTGACGCCGGGATGCTGGGCGACGTAGGCCGCATTCACCTGGGTGAACAGCTCGCGCGCCACGTCGTAGGAGGCGTTGAGGATCTTCGTGGCGGGCTCGGCCGATGCCGGGGCCGTGAGAAGCGCGGCGATCGCCGCGCCGATGAGGATGAGGCGTTTCATGGGAAGTCCGTGCCTGATTTTGCGTAGGCAGAGGGTAGAGACCGGGCCGGCCGCCGAATAGAAACGGCAGCACCATTTTCCGGAGGCGAATGGAATTCCATTCCCGTCAAGGTCGATCAAGGCGAATTCGATCCCGCCGTCGTCGTTCCACCGCTGCCGTTTGTCGTCATGGGTCGGTCGATGGTGCGCGGATGAGGCGATCGGAGACGATCGCGAGGAAGGTGTTCGAGAGACCGGCGGCCAGTCCGAGCCCCGCGATGGCAAACATCGAGAGCGCGGCCAGATCGGCCAGCGTGTTCTTTCCCTTCACGGAGGCAAGTGCCGCCTTCGCCTTGACAGCCGGGCGGTGGTTCCGGCGCAGTCGTCTCGGCATGGCCTCTCCTGTTCCCGGCCTCATGCCGCGTTCAGGCAGAAAATCCGCTTGTCCGCGTTGCGCAGGTTTCCCGAGCGGCTCTCTCGTCCCGGAGGAGGGCTACCAGAGCGCTCCGCCGGTGATCTGTATGTTCTCCATGGTGATCCCCTTCGCCGCGTCCGTACAGAGGAATGCGGCGAGGGAGGCGATTTCCTGCGGCTGGATCAGCCGCTGCTGCGGGTTGCCGCGGGCGATCTCGGCCATCGCTTCGGCTGCGGTGCGGCCCTTGCCCTCGCGCTCGACGACCTGCGCGACGTTGCGGCGCATCAGCTCGGTCTCGACCCAGGTCGGGCTGATCATGACGCAGGTGACGCCGTGCGGCGCGCCTTCCAGCGCCACGCAGCGCGTCAGCCCGAGCAGGCCGGCCTTGGAGGCGCAGTAGGCGGGATTGTCCTTCCAGCCGACGCTGGCCGCCGTCGAACCGATATTGACGATGCGGCCCCAGCCGCGCGCGATCATGCCCGGCAGCACGGCGCGGGTGACGCGGAAGGCGCCGGTCAGGTTGGTGTCGACGATCTTGGCCCAAAGGTCGTCGGAATGGCCGCAGACCGGCTGCTCGGCCGTCGTCCCGGCGGCATTGACCAGGATGTCGATCGGTCCGATCGCCTCTGCCGCTTCCGCCGCGAAGCGGTCGACCACCGCGCTGTCGCGCACGTCGAGATGCGCCGCATGCACCCTGGTGCCGTGCTCCCCGAGCGCGGAACGAACCTGCTCGATCTCGTCGGAGCCGGGATAATAGGCCGCGTCTGGCCGTGCCGTGTCCGACGCGGCGATGTAGGAGCCGACCGCGACATTCGCCCCGGCCTGCGCCAGCGCCGTTGCGATGGCGAACCCCATGCCCGAAAATCCGCCGGTGACGATCGCGCTGCGGCCGGAGAGGTGTGTCATGACGCGGCTCCGGTCGGCCCGTTGGGCAGGGGTGCGTCCTTCGAGGCTCGCCAGCCATGGGGTCCTGCCAGGATTGGCGGCGTCCCGCGCGCGGGGGAGAGTCTATCTTCTTTCCGCCGGCGCGAGCCTAGAAGCGCTTCGGCGATTCTGGGGAAAAAAGTGAACTGTCCCCGGCACATGGTGATCACTCCAGCGGCCTCCCCAGCCATTCGCGGTAGAAGCCCTCGAGGTCCGGCTCGAAATCATGAACGATCGGATAACCCGGCGCGGCGGCTTCGACCTCGTGCAGCGTGCCGCATTCGGGGCAGATGAACTCGCGGATCTCCATCCAGGCCGGGTCGGGCAGGTCGCTGTTGGGGTAGATCTCTCGCAGCAATTCCTCGTTGTCGCGCACGATGATCGCCGCCCGCAGCTTCCAGTTCCGGCGGTAGTCGCCGAAGGAGTGGCCGCATTCGCATCGGGTGACGCGTTCCTCGCCGCTCTGGCAGATGAACAGATGGTCGCCGACCGGCAGCAGGATCTTGTCCTTCCACCCGACGCGATCCTGCAGGACGGCGATGTATTTGAAGAACCGGTCGTCGTCCTTGTAGGCGCTCATGATGCGCCGGGTCTGCGGCCAGGGCAGGGTGCCCGCGACCAGTTCGGCGATGACTTCCTTGCTGTACGAGGTCATGGATTGGTTCCTCAAGTGCGGCCGTCATCCTCGGGCTTGTCCCGAGGATCTGCCGCGTTCGAAACGGAAAGCAGGGCTGCGTTTGTAGATCCTCGGGACAAGCCCGAGGATGACGGCCGAGCTCTTGACTGGCCCCTAGACATCGAACCCAACCCCCTCAGGCAGCTTCCAGAACTCCCGAAACTCCGCGGCGAAGCGCGGCGACAACTTCATCGCACTGGCATACATCTTCTTCACCTCCGGCGCGAAATCGGCCGACGCGACGCGTTCGCGCTCCTTGGCGATCCACTCGGCCACCGGCTTTGCGCGCGCCAGGCGCACGGCGCGCATGTCCGCGCGGTGGCGCTTCGTCGCCTCCAGATTGGCGACCGGATAGCCGTCGGCATCCTCGTCCAGCACGATGCCGAACACGCCGAGCGCCGCCTCGCGCGTCAGAAAGCCGTTCTCGACGTCCCAGGCGGTCTTGACCGGATCGCGCTCCAGCACGTCGCCATAGCCGCCGCCGCCATTGTAGGAATGGGTGAACACGTCGCCGGACTTGTGCGGCGCGGTGATGTATGGGCCTTCGACGGTCACCTGCTCGCCGCTGAGCCGCATCTCCAGTTCGGAGCGGTGCGGGTTGGTGCCGGTATGGTGGGCCAGCGGCGCACCCTTTGCGGCGAGTTCGAAGATGTTGCTGTCGCGCACCGCCCGGTGTTTCTGGCAGGTCGGCGCCGGATAGCCGCCGCAAAGCCCGCCATTGTCGAAGACCCGGCTCGAATGCTCCGAGGTGACCAGCCGGAGATGGTCGGTCTTGTTGATCAGCCAGGTGGAGAGGAACGAGCAGCCGCCGCGGTACTTGCCTGCCCCGCCCGAGTTCGGGACGATCGAGCGTCCGATATAGAGCATCGGCATGTTCTGTTCCCAGATCTCGATATTGCCCATGTCGGATTCCGGGTTCCAGCCGACATAGGCGGTGTCGAGCCCGTCCTTGATGGCGAGCGCACCGGAGCCGGCCGCCGCGCATTCGAAATGCGCCATGCCGAACAGCGTGCCGTACTGGCTGGTGCCGCCCATCTCGATCATCGGCGAGTTGACCTGTCCGACGAAGGCCTCCTCGACGAAGCCGCGCGCGATGAAGGAGCGCGACAGCAGCCGCTGGAACACGCCATAGGCCGGCAAGAGCAGCGCCCAGGACGTGGCGGTCGCCACCATCTCGTTGTCTGGATTGGTCCAGGTCCCGTGCGGCAGTTTCAGTTCGGTCGCCATCCAGGCGCCGTCGTTGACCAGGCCTTCGAAGTTCATGTGCTGGGTCAGCGTCACGAACATGCCGCCGTCCATGCCGGCCGGCGTGCAGTTCATCGAATGGTAGCCCCAGGGCTGCGTGCCCTCGAAATCCATGACGATCTTGCCGTCGGCGGTGATCTCCATCTCGATCGGCATGTTGTAGAGCCAGTCGGGATCGCCCAGCGGCTGGTAGCCCGGCTTGCCCTGGGTGACATGGCCGTAGAAGGTATGGCCGCGATAGATGCCGGGCACGGTCAACTGCCTGGTGCGGGCGAGCTGGGCGCGCCGGCCTTCCTCGATGAACTCCTTGGAGATCTGCATCCAGGTGTCGAGGCCGATCTCGTCGATCAGCGCCTTGACGCTCTCGCGCATGTCGATGCACGAGGCGACCTTCGCCTTCTCGTCCAGCACCCAGTAGATCGGCATTCTGAGGTTGCGCTCGCAGCGGATGACATAGTCGCGGCGGATCTCGTCGTTCTCGCCGATCTTCTCGGCGCAGACGAACAGCCCCTCGGTGAAGCGTTCCTGCGCCAGCGCCACGTCGCCGCCGGGGGTGATGCCGCCCGCCTCCAGTTCATGGCAGACCGCGCCGGCCCAGCCGACCAGCTTGCCCGAATGGAAGATCGGCATGACGTCCATCACGTCCGGCACCTGCACCGTGCCGATGAAGGCGTCGTTGTTGGCGAAGATGTCGCCGTCGCGGATCTGGGGGTTGTCCTCGTAGCCGTTGCGGATCATCCACTTGATGAAGCGGCTCATCGTGTGGACATGCACCATGATGCCGTTCGACAGCGCGATCGCGTCGCCCTCCGGCGTGTAGATGGCCACCACCATCTCGCCGACCTCGCGCACGCCCGGCGAGGCGGAGATCCTGCGGGCCATTTCCCGCGCCGACACGCAATAGGCGCGCAGCTTGGTGTGCAGCGTCTCGAACCTCAGCGGGTCCTGGTTGCGCAGCTTCAGTTCGGTGATGCCGTCATAGCATCCGGTCTCCTCCATCAGCCGCTCGGATTCAAGGAGGCGGTCGCGGATGCCCAGGTTGGATTTGGTCAGCATGGGGGAGGGCCTTTCATGCATCCGAGTGGATCGTTACGCGGCGAGCACCCCCACCCTGTATCCCTCCCCGCAAGGGGGAGGGGGTCTCGGGACGGTCGCGCTTCGGGAATACAGATCGACAGGCTGCGGCGGCTTGAACCGTCGCCCAACGTCCCCCTCCCCCTTGTGGGGAGGGATACAGGGTGGGGGTGCGGCTCGGGGAAAAGCTCATTTCGCCTCACCCATGCCGGTAGTGCAGCAGCGTCCACTCGTCGACGAACACCTGGTCGCCCGGATGGACCACCAGCGTCGTCGCCGGATGCTCGATGATTGCCGGTCCCGACACCTCGTGGCCCGGCTGCAGGTCGTCCATCTCGTAGAGGTTGGCCCTGTGCCAGCCTCCGCCGAGATAGGCGTCGCGCACGCCCTTGTGCGCGGAAGCCGGATCGGACTTGCCGAGCGGCCGCCTGACCAGGATCGGCTTGACCTTGTCGGCGGTGGCGATCACGCCGAGCTCGGTGATCGAGTAGCCGGCCTCGCCATAGCGCGAGACGCGATGGTTGACCTTCGCATAGACCGCCTCGAACGCCTCGATGACTGTCCGCATGTCGCCGGCGGACGATACGGACGACAGCGGCGCCATGACCTCCACGTCCTCCAACTGGCCGGTGTAGCGCATCATCAGGAACGGCACGGTCCTGATCTTCTCGCGCGCATGCCCGTCCTCGATCATCTCGTCGACCGCCGCACGGGTCAGCTCGTTCCAGATCGACGTCACCCTGGCGCCGAAGTCGACCAGCGCCCCGTCGCTCGCCTTCGCGCCGATGTCGATCTGCGTCGAAACGGAATGGCGGCGCATGAAATCGGCCGTCGTGCAGCCGAAGGCGGAGAAGGCGGCGGCGAACTGGAAGGTGATGATGTCCTTGAAGCCGATGCCGCGCGAGCAGCCGGCGAGATGCAGCGGGCCCGAGCCGCCGTAGGACAGGAGCGTGAACTCCGACGGATGGATGCCCTGGCCGGAGATGACGCGGCGCAGCGCGTTGTTGGCGTCGGCCTCCAGCATCTCGATCATGCCTTCGGCGGCCTCCTCGACGCCGACGCCGATGACGTCCGCGCACTTCTCCTTGAACGCCGCCCGCGCCCTGTCGACCTGCAGCCTGACCTTGCCGCCGAGGAAATAGTCGGGGTTGAGCCGGCCGAGGATCGCATCGCAATCGGCGATCGTCGGTTCCGTGCCTCCCTTGGCGAAGCAGATCGGACCGGGGTCGGAGCCGGCGCTCTCCGGCCCGAGCGACACTTTCCTGGTCAGCGGATCGACCTTGAGGATCATGCCGGCGCCGGCGCCGATCGTGTCGAGATGCAGCGTCGGGACGTTGAGCTTGAAGCGGTCCATCAGCGGCTCGTTTTCGATCCGCGTCTGGCCGCGGGTGATCACGCCCATGTCGAAGGAGGTGCCGCCCATGTCGGAACAGATCAGAGAATCGTTGCCGATCAGCTTGCCGACATAGGCTGCGCCCAGGATGCCGCCGATCGGCCCGGAGATCATCGTCTCGTGCAGGCGCGGATGGTTGATCGAGGTCAGGCCGCCGAAGGACAGCAGGGTCTGCACGCCGTATTTGAAGCCGTATGTCTTCGAGACGTCCTCGATGCCCTTGAGCTGCCTGCGGCCGCGCGAGGTCGCATAGGCCTCGATCAGCACCGAATTCAGCCGCGACTGCTCGCGGATGACCGGCCGCACCTCGTGGCTGGTGTAGACGAGGATGTCGGCGCCGGCCTTCGCGACCTCGTCGCGGCAGATCTCGGCGATCCGCTTCTCATGCGTCGGATTGACGTGGGAGAAGATCGTCATGATGCAGATCGCGTCCACCTTGTCGGCGATCAGCTTCCGCGCCGCGGCATGCACGTCGTGCTCGTAGAGCGGCAGCACGATGTCGCCGAACTGGTCGATGCGCTCGGTCACGCCATGCGTGCGCCGGCGCGGCACGAGCGGCTCCGGATGATGGTGGGTGACGGCGTGCAGTCGGTCGGCGTAGGAATAGTCGGCCCAGGCCTGCAGCCCGCGGCCCATCAGGATCATGTCCTCCAGGCCCTTGGTGGTGATCAGGCCCAGCTTGCGGCCGGTGCGCGACAGCAGCGTGTTCAGCATGCCGGTGCCGGAATAGAGCACCACGCCGACGCCGGAGAACAGGCTCTCCAGCGAGATGCCCCAGGCCTCCGCCGCGTCCTCGGCGGAGGCGAGGAAACCCTCCGACTCGTCCTTCGGCGTCGTCGCCGACTTGCCGATCTTGAAGTGGCCGTCGGCGTCGACGAGGATCGTGTCGGTCATCGTGCCGCCGGCATCGATGCCGATGACGATGGGCTGCGAGATGCCGGTTGCTGGGGAAACGCTCATCGCCACCATCCTGGATCGCCGAAGGTCAGGGGAGACTAGATTCCGCCGGCGGAGTCGCGCCATATGCCTAAAGGCACAATGGAGATTGCGTCGGCGCCCCATACAAGACCCCTGATCCGACCTTGCTTCGCTCGGCCACCTTCTCCCACAAGGGGAGAAGGCAAGACTTCGTCAACGTCTAGGCAAATCACCAATGTCGAGGGGCGGTCGAGAGGCTCACGCAACGCTCCACCTGCTCCCCTTGTGGGAGAAGGTGGCCGAGCGAAGCGAGGTCGGATGAGGGGTGCTGGACGGCCAACGCAGCGAGAGGATATGCACCCTTGACCCCCAACCCCGTCCTTTCCCGCTTTTCCGTTCCCGGCAAGCTCGCCATCGTCACCGGCGGCGGCGACGGCATCGGCCGCGCGGCCGCCACCCATCTCGCCGGCGCAGGGGCGACGGTCTGCGTGGTCGACCGAGATGCCGGCAAGGGCGCCGCCACGGTCGCGGCGGTCGAGGCGGCGGGGGGCAAGGCGATCGCGCTGGCGCTCGACGTCACCGACGAGCCGGCGATGATCGAGGCCTTCGACCGCGTCGGCCGCGACTTCGGCGGCATCGACATCCTCGTCAACAATGCCGGCATGGCGATCCGCGCCTCGGCGCTGGACATGCCGCTCGACGACTGGAACCGCGTCGTCGCCGTCAACTTCACCGCCATGTTCTCCGCGGCCCGGCTCGCGGCGCGGCAGATGAAGACGCAGGGCAGGGGCGGCGCCATCGTCAACACCGCCTCGATCATGGGGCTGTCGGGCGGCCTCTATCCGAACGCCGCCTACCAGTCGACCAAGGGCGGCGTCGTCAACATGACGCGCGCCCTGGCGCTGGAATGGGCGCCGCTCGGCATCCGCGTCAACGCGGTCGCGCCGACCTTCGTGCGCACCGGCTTCATCCAGCCGATTCTCGACGATCCCGAGCGGATCGGCACGATCACCGCCGCCACGCCGCTCGGCCGCATCGCCGAGCCGGAGGAGGTGGCCGACGCGATCCTGTTCCTGGCGTCGCCCGCCGCCGCCATGGTCACCGGAACCATCTTGCCGGTCGACGGCGGCTTCCTCGCCCGATGAGCCCGAGGTCGGTCGCCGATCCGGGCTTCTGGTCGATCCTGGCGCGTGCCATCGACGGAGCGGGCGGCGACGGCCACATCGACCGCCTGATCGACCTGATCGGTGCCGACATCGCCCACGACCTGGTGACGGTGACCCGCTATTCGGCGAGCCGCATGCCCGAATTCGTGCGGCACCGGCGGTTCTCGGACGAGATGGTCGGCCGCTATCTCGCCGACTACTACGTCTTCGATCCGTTCTATGCCTCCTGGCGCCGCGAGCGGCGCCTCGGCATCGTTCCGCTGAACAGCCTGGCCGACGACGAGGTCAAGCGCGGCCGCTACATGGCGGAGTTCCTCGCCCAGTCGGAAATCTGCGACGAGGTCGGCATCCTGCTGGCCGACGGCGGCGACTGGTGCCTCGGCATCTTCCTCGACCGCATGGAGCGGCCGTTCCGCGACGGCGAGATCGCCATCCTCGGCGACCGCCTGCCGGTCTTCGCGGCGCTGCATGCGCGGGACCTGGCGGCGCGCGCTCCCGGTTTCGCGCGGACCGCCGCCCCCGGCGCGCCGGGGGCGGCGCCGCTGCGCGAGCCCAGCGTGCCTGAGGGGCTCTGGCCCGAGCTCAGCCGGCGCGAGCGCGAACTGGTCGGCCTGGTCCTCGCCGGCCACCCGACGGCCGCCATCGCCGCCCGCATGGGCATCGCGGTCGGCACGGCCAAGAACCATCGCAGGCGCATCTACGAGAAGCTCGACATCACCACCGAGCGCGAACTCTTCCTGCAATTTTTCCATCACGTCGCGGGCGGATGAGCGCCTCGCCCGCGCCGTGCCGGCGGTCGGGCATGGGCAGCCGGAGGCTGCGCGGCGGCCAATTCTGCGCTTGACTATTGGCGGGATGGCGGTACAAGGCGCCCCGAAGCGTCGGCCCCGCGGCCGGTCCTGTCTGGCGCTGCCATACAGTCGTTTCACCGGCGGTCGCCGACCGCCGCTGC
>JAHBYY010000030.1 GCA_019635715.1 Rhizobiaceae bacterium
TTCGATCAGCTTGCCGCCCGAGGTCAGGCGGAAGATTTTGGGCAGCGGCCAGTCGGGCTTGTAGGTCTCCAGCCGCTCGACGGCGCGTGGGCTGAGGATCAGCATGCCGTGCGCGCCTTCCCCGCCCAGCACCTTCTGCCAGGAAAAGGTGACGACATCGAGCCTGGTGAAATCCAGATGCTGCGCGAAGGCCGCCGAGGTGGCGTCGCAGATCGTCAGACCCTGCCGGTCCGCCGGGATGAAATCGGCGTTGGCGACACGCACGCCCGAGGTGGTGCCGTTCCAGGTGAAGACGACGTCGCGGTCGAAATCGACCTTCGAAAGATCGGGGAGTTCGCCATAGGGCGCCTCGAAGACCCGCGCATCCTTGAGCCTGAGCTGCTTGACCACGTCGGTCACCCAGCCCGCGCCGAAGCTTTCCCAGGCGAGCATGTCGACGCCGCGCTGGCCGAGCAGCGACCACAGCGCCATCTCGACGGCGCCCGTATCGGAGGCCGGCACGATGCCGATGCGGTAGTCGGCCGGCACCTTCAGCACCTCGCGGGTCAGCGCGATGGCGCGCTCCAGCTTGGCCTTGCCGATCTTGGCGCGATGCGAGCGGCCCAACGCGGCCTTCTCCAGCGCCTCGACCGACCAGCCGGGGCGTTTCGCGCAGGGACCCGATGAAAAATTGGGATTTGCCGGACGCACGTCCGGCCTGGGTGTCGTCGTCATGGTTCTATCCTTCCAGATAGCGAGCCCCTCGTTGGGGAGGGGTGGCCCACTGGCGGCTTTAGTCGAGCCGATGGACGACGTCAAGAGGTCAGTTTTTGTCGCTTTTGAAACAGGAGGTCCGCCGTTCGACGGGCCGCCAAACGAAAATGGCGGGCCGAAGCCCGCCATTGGAAGCGTGATCGGGAAATCCGGCGGAGCGCCTACCAGAGATCGTAGCGCAGGCCGACCTTGACGCTGTGATAGTCGATGCCCTTGCCGAACTCAGGACCGTTGTTGGTGAGCTTCACCCAGCGGGCTTCCGGAGAATTCAGATACTGGTAGCCGACGTCGATCGACGTGTTCTTGGCCACCTGGTAGGAGACGCCGGCATTGGCGGCATAGAGCAGCGAATATTTGCGGTCGGAGTAGCTGATGCCGGCATAGTTGACGTCGGCGTCGGTCGCCTGGGTCTGGCCCTGGCAGAGGAAGGTGGTGGTCGTCGACGAGGTCGCGGTGCCCTGCGTGGCGGTGTCGGCGCTGCACACCGCGTTTCCGTTCAGGCTGACCTTCGAATAGACGACACCGAGGCCGCCGCCGATATAGGGCGTGAAGCCCGCATAGGTGCCGAGATCGATGTAGCCGTTGGCCAGGCCGGTCCAGTAGGTGTTCCTGGCGCTGAGCGAGGCGGCGCAGTCGCGGTTGGCGGCGCCCGTCGTGGTGACCACGGGGCCCACCTGCTGGCCCTGGGCATTGAAGTTCGTCGTCTGGACGGTCTGCGTCCCCGCGCAGCCATCGTCGACCACGCCGCTCATGTTGTAGCGGTCGCCGGCGAGCATTCCGAGGTTCAGATCGGCGCGCAGGAAGTCGTTCAGGTGGTAGCCGAAGCCGACGCTGCCGAAGACCGGCGTGTCCTTGAGCGACGAGGAGGTCACGTTGAACGGCGAGAACGCGGCGAGGTCGGGGTCCGCCAGGACGCGCTGCCTGTCGCGATACTGCTTGTCGGCGACGTAGCCGATATCGCCGCGCAGATACCAGCCGGAGCCGACTTCGACGGGAACATATTCCTCGGCGGGCTCGACATAGACCGGCGGATCGTAGTCGGCGGCGTTCGCATAGGCTGCAGGCAGGAGCGCTGCGGCGGCCAGGGCCAGGGCAATGCGCTTCGAAAGGAACATGGTCCGTAAACTCCCCAATCGCGCGATGACGCAGGACAGGTGCCCACCGCAGATGAGGAGCATTGTTAACTATAACGGTTAAGTGGCGGTTAAGGCTGACATTCGGTTAATCATGAAGTTTTGCGTGGAAGTCCCTGCCCGACCGGAGCGCTCAAACGACGAAAGCCGCCCGGCGGTGCCGGGCGGCTTTCTTCGGAGGTCGAGACGGCCGAACCTACTGCTTGTAGACCGGCGGCGGTTCGTAGGCGACCGGCTCCGGCTGCGAGCAGCCCGTGGCGCCGCCGAACTGGTAGCGCAGGCCGCCGCGCACCTGGTGCATGTTCAGGCCCCTGTCGTAGCCCGGCCCGGCATTGGTCGAATAGCCGAACATCTTGCCGCCTTCGACATGGGCGAAGCGATAACCCAGATCGAGTTTTGTGGTGTCGGTCAGGCAGTAGGAAACACCGGCCATCGCCGCATAGGCGAAGCGCCAGCTCTTGTAGCCCTTGTGGGTGAAAGTGCCGTCGTCGTCGTCGTTGATCAGATCGCCCCACTTGACGTGGGCGCCACCGATACCGGCACCGACATAGGGCGTGAATCCGTGATAGGTGCCGAGGTCGACATAGGCGTTGGCCAGCATCAGGAAGGCCTGGTAGGACGAGCGGTCGACGGAGGTGCAGGGCAGGCCATTGCCGCAGAAGCCGGTGGTCTGGCCGCGGAACTTGGACTTGAAGATGTAGTCGCCTGTCAGGTCGACGCGGAAATTGTCGTTGACCTGGTAGCCGACGCCGCCGCCCAGCGTGAAGGATCCCTTCAGGTCGCCCTTGTCGAAGCGCCCCGTCTGGCCGGGCGCGCCGTAGAGAATGTAGTCGGCGCCGCGGAAATCGTTCCATGAATAGCCGAGATCGCCGCGGATGTACCATCCGCCGTAGGACGGCGCCGGCTCCACATACTCGACCGGCGGCGCCGCTTCGACAACCGGCGGCTCGATATAGTCCGCGGCGAGCGCCGGCAGGGCGACGCCGCTCGCGAGGACGGCTGCGAGGGCCGCAATGCCTGACCTGATCATTGGATTCCCCGATATTCTTCGGGCCATGCGACGCGCCCGACATTGGTTGAACTCGAGGATGGACAATGAAGATCAAAGGTTAAGGTCGACTTAACCCTAACGCTTAACCATGCCGGGACGACAGATCGCTCTCTATACCGAGACCAGAGCCCCGGAGACCCAGATTAGGGAAGTCTCTCAGGCCCGCCGCGACAACTCGCGGATGGCCCGGTCGAGCCCTTCGAGCGTCAGCGGATACATGCGGCCGGCCACCGCCTCTCGGATCATCGCGATCGAATGGGTGTAGCCCCAGTGAGCGGCCGGCACCGGGTTCAGCCAGACGATATTCGACCATTGCGCCGCAAGGCGGTCGAGCCAGACCTTGCCGGGCTCGGGGTTCCAGTGTTCGACCGAGCCTCCTGCAGACAGGATCTCGTAGGGGCTCATCGACGCGTCGCCGACGATCACCACCTTGTAATCGTGTCCGTAGCGATGGATCAGATCCCAGGTCGGCAATACTTCCGAATGCCGCCGGCGGTTGTCCTTCCACACGCCCTCGTAGATGCAATTGTGGAAGTAGAAATATTCGAGCTGGCGGAACTCGGCGCGGGCCGCCGAGAACAGTTCCTCGGCGATGCGGACATGGTCGTCCATCGAGCCGCCGACGTCGAAGAACATCAAAAGCTTCACCGCGTTGCGACGCTCCGGCCGGGTCCGCACGTCGAGATAGCCGTGCTCGGCGGTCGCATGGATCGTGCCGTCGAGATCGAGTTCCTCGAGCGCCCCCTCGCGCACCCAGCGGCGCAACCGCTTCAGAGCGACCTTGATGTTGCGCGTGCCGATCTCGACCGTATCGTCGAAATTGCGGAACTCGCGACGGTCCCAGACCTTGACGGCGCGCCTGTGGCGGCTCTCGTCCTGGCCGATCCGCACGCCCTCGGGATTGTAGCCATAGGCGCCGAACGGCGAGGTGCCGGCGGTGCCGATCCATTTCGAGCCGCCCTGATGCCGCCCCTGCTGTTCCTCCAGGCGCTTGCGCAGCGTCTCCATCAGCCTGTCGAAGCCGCCCAGAGCCTCGACCAGTTTCTTTTCCTCGTCGGTCAGGTGCTTTTCGGCAAGCCGCCGCAGCCATTCTTCAGGAATCTCGGCGACGTCGACGACCGCTTCGCCCGAAACCGCCTCGACGCCGCGGAAGACATGCGCAAAGACCCGGTCGAAGCGGTCGATATGCCGCTCGTCCTTCACCAGCGCGGTGCGCGCCAGAAAGTAGAAGGCCTCGACGTCGTAGGTCACGAGCCCGGCCTCGACGCCTTCCAGCAGCGAAAGGTACTCCCGCAGCGAAACAGGAACCTTTGCCGCCTTCAGTTCGAGGAAGAAGGGAAGGAACATGCCGGCCAGCCTTGCACCCGGCCGAAGGCTGCCGCAAGTGGACGCGATGCTATCAAAATGCTATATGCTGCGGCGAAGGAGTTCATTCATGGCGAGCCTCCACGTCCGCAACGTCGATGACGAGATCGTGGCGCGCTTGAAGCAGCGCGCGGTCCGCAACGGGCGTTCAGCCGAAGCGGAGCATCGGGAAATCCTGAAAAGCGTGTTCGACGACGAGGCATCGTCCGAGGCTCGAAAGAGGGACTGGCTCGCCAGGGCGGACGCCTTTCGCAGATCGCTCGAAGGTCGGGCTCACACGCCTTCGGAGATTCTGCTGCGTGAATCGCGGGATGAGCGTTGAGCGAAAGGCTCGTCGCCGATGCAAGCGTCGCCATCAAATGGCTCGTTCCAGAGCCTGACTGGTCCGTTGCGCGCTCCATTTACGCGGCGTTTTCGTTGGTCGCGCCCGAACTCATCTGCGCGGAATGCGCCAACATCCTTTGGAAGAAGCATCGGCGAAACGAGATTTCCCGCTTCGAGGTCCTCGACGCCATCGAGACGATCGCCGCGGCCGACATCGAGCTCGTTTCGCTTCGGGACCTGACGCGGCAAGCCTGCGAATTGTCGCTCTATCTCGACCATCCGGCCTACGACTGCTTCTATCTCGCATTGGCGATCGTCGAGGACTGCCGTCTTGTCACGGCCGACGACAAGCTGCTCCGGGTTGTCGGGCAGAGGCAAAACCCCAGCCTGTCCGCCTATTGCGCGCCGCTGCGCAGCTTCGGCGGATGATCACAGCAGATCGTATTCGATGAACCCCGTCCGCCTTGCCACCCGGTCGTAGAGTTTTCGCGCCGTGGCATTGGTCTCGTGCGTCATCCAGTAGACGTTGGTGACGCCGAGCACCGCCGCAGCCTGCCGCACAGCCTCGATCAGCGCCGCACCGACGCCCTGACCTCGGACCGCCGGATCAGCGAACAGATCCTGCAAATAGCAATTGTTGACGATCGACCAGCCGGAGCGGTGGTAGAGATAATGCGTCAGCCCGACCGCCTTCCCGTCGAGGGTCGCGATGAGCCCTTTCGGCTCGAACTCCCCATCGCTGAACAGCCGCTGCCAGGTCGCGGCGTAGACCTGCTCCGGCAGCTTGGTTTCGTAGAAGGTCAGGTAGTCGGTCCACAGGCGGCGCCATTCGTCATGGTCGGAGAGCTGGAGAGGGCGGACGATCGTCTGGGACATGGCTTCACCACCTGCGAAAATGCAAAGTCTCGCCCCTTTATGGGCGTTGCGCGCGAAGGAGCGCCGGGGACAGTTTATCCTTTTTCGGCAGAAGAGCCGCAACGCCCAAAAGTCACGCCGGTCGAAAAAGGCAAACTGTCCCCGGCGGCGCGTCGAGCATAACGGATCTTCTCAACCCTGCCGCCGCGCCATGAAGGCCAGCCGCTCGAACAGATGCACGTCCTGCTCGTTCTTCAGCAACGCGCCGTGCAGCTTCGGCAGCGCGTTCTTCGGATCGGCGCGCAGGTCGGCGGGATCGACGTCGTCGGCGACCAGCAGCCGGATCCAGTCCAGCGCCTCGGAGGTCGACGGCTTCTTCTTGAGCCCCGAGACCTCGCGGATTTCGTAGAACTGGGTGAGCGCCGCGCGCACCAGCGCCTGCTTGATGCCGGGATAGTGAACGTCGACGATTCTCTGCAGGACGGCCGCATCGGGAAAGCGGATGTAGTGGAAGAAGCAGCGGCGCAGGAAGGCGTCCGGAAGTTCCTTCTCGTTGTTCGAGGTGATGATGACGATCGGCCGGTGCGCGGCCCGGATCGTCTCGCCGGTCTCGTAGACATGGAACTCCATGCGGTCGAGTTCCTGCAGCAGGTCGTTGGGGAACTCGATGTCGGCCTTGTCGATCTCGTCGATCAGCAGCACGACCTTGGCGGGGGCGGTGAACGCGTCCCACAGCTTGCCGTGGCGGATGTAGCTGGCGATGTCGTTGAAGCGCGGATCGCCGAGCTGCGAATCGCGCAGCCGCGACACCGCGTCATATTCGTACAGGCCCTGCTGGGCCTTGGTGGTCGACTTGACGTGCCATTCGATCAGTTCGAGCCCGAGCGCGGCGGCGACCTGGCGCGCCAGTTCGGTCTTGCCGGTGCCGGGCTCGCCCTTCACCAGCAGCGGCCGTTCCAGCGCGATCGCTGCGTTGACGGCGACCATCAGATCCTTGTCGGCCACATAGGCGGCCGTTCCCTCGAAACGCATTCCGGTCTCCGCTGCGTGTGCCTGCAAAGCCTAGGCTGTGCCGTCTACACCGGCAAGACAACGTCCCTCCGAGGCATTGGACCTCTGGCGGGATGCGACCGGCCGGACTATATTCCCCAGCGACGGTCTGGTCCGCTCGGCAGGAGTAACATTTCCCCGGGGCCTTATCGATCTCGAAGGGAGCTGTCCCTGGCCGGACCCGTGGGTTCGGTCACATGGCGCCCACCTACTTTGTAGGTTCCCGGGATCGACTTCTCCACCGGCGGACTGGATCGTCGCTCCGCCCTCAGCCGCCGTCGGCGGCCAGCCCGCACAGCCCGATGCCGTGGATGGCGACGGCCTCGTCATTGTCCGACGTGTCTCCCGAAACGCCGACCGCGCCGATGATGGCCCCGGCCGCGTCACGCACCAGCACGCCGCCCGGCACGGGCAGGATCTTTCCGCCCGAGACGCCGGAAAGTCCGTCGAACAGGTGCGGGCGCTCTTTCGCCATGGCTTCCAACCGCCGCGATCCGACGCCCACCGACAGGGCGCCATAGGCCTTGCCGGCCGACATCTGGGCGCGAAGGAAGGAGGCTCCGTCCTGCCGCTGATAGGCGATCAAATGGCCTCCGGCGTCGAGCACCGACACGCCCAGCGGCTTCAGTTTCAGGTCGGCAGCCTTCGCGAAGGCGCCTTCGATGATCGTGTTGGCGTTCGCCAGCGTCAGTCCACCCATGGACGGGTCCTTTCCAAGTTCGTCGAGGCTCGCCTGCCCCTGTCCTGCCGCGCTATGACGGCGACCATACGAATCGCGGACTGCGTGACGGAGGCGACACTAGTGTCGGACAACAGGAGGCTCAAGAAGGCGCTGCGCCGGCAGGCGCTGGCCCGGCGCGACGCGCTCGATCCGCAATGGCGCATCGAGGCCTCGCTGATCGCGGCCGACAGCGCCGCGCGGATCGAGGTCGATCCCGGCGACGTGGTCTCCGGCTTCTGGCCGATCCGATCCGAGATCGACCCGCGCCCCGCCCTCTCCGCGCTTGCCGAAAGGGGTGCGCGCCTCTGCCTGCCGGCCATCCTCGACCACGAGACGATCGTCTTCCGCGAACTGGTGCGCGGCGCGCCGCTGGTCGACATGGGCTTCGGCACGGCCGGCCCCGGGCTCGAGGCGGCGATCCTGCAGCCGACGATCATGCTGATCCCGCTCGCGGCTTTCGACCGGAGGGGGCACCGCATCGGCTACGGCGCCGGCTACTACGACCGGGCGATCGCCGCGATCATCGACCGGGGCGGCATGCCCAGGCTGATCGGCATGGCCTTCGACTGCCAGATGGTCGAGACCGTTCCGGACGAGCCGCACGACGTGATCCTGCCGGAGATCCTCACCGAGACCGGTCTGCACCGGCTCGGCATTGCGTCGCGGCCCGCCGGTGCCGGCGAATCCGGCTTGCTTGGCGGCCCCTCGCCTGACTAGAAGGCCCCATGCGACTTCTCTTCCTCGGCGACATGGTCGGACGCACCGGACGCACGGCCGTCTGGGAAAGGCTTCCCGGTCTGATTGCGGACTTCGCCCTCGACTTCGTCGTGGTCAACGGCGAGAACGCGGCCGGCGGCTTCGGCATCACCGAGGAGATCCTGCGCGAGACGCTGGCCGCCGGCGCCGACGTCGTCACCACCGGCAACCATGTCTGGGACCAGCGCGAGGCGCTGACCTTCGCGCCGCGCCAGGATCGGTTCCTGCGGCCGGCCAATTTTCCGAGAGGGACGCCGGGCCGGGGTTCCGGCGTCTACATGGCGCGCAACGGCGCGCGCGTGCTCGTCACCAACATCATGGGCCGGGTCTTCATGCACCCCGAGCTCGACGATCCTTTCCATGCGGCGGAGCGCGAGCTCGCCGCCTGCCCACTCGGCGAGCAGGCCGACGCGGTCGTCATCGACTTCCACGCCGAGGCGACCTCGGAGAAGATGTGCTTCGGCCATTTCGTCGACGGCCGCGCCAGCCTGGTGGTCGGCACGCACACCCATCAGCCGACAGCCGACCACCAGATCCTCAATGGGGGCACCGCCTATCTGACGGACGCCGGGATGTGCGGCGACTACGATTCGTCGCTCGGAATGGACAAGGAGGAACCGTTGAACCGCTTCCTGTCCAAGGTGCCGAAGGGCCGCTTCGAGGCCGCTCGCGGCCCTGCGACGATCTGCGGCGTCGGTGTCGAGATTTCCGACCGCACCGGCCTAGCCGAGAAAGTCGCACCGCTTCGCCTGGGGCCTCGACTTGAAGAAACGGTGCCGTCATTCTGGACCGCCCGTTGACGACCATGCAGTGCGTTCCTACTTCTGACGTCACTTCTCATACGATACTTGCCGTTCCCGCCTCCGACTGAAAGAGACCGACGATGGATTTCCTGGCCGCTCACTTCCTATGGGTGAACGACCCGACCGCATGGGTCGCCCTCCTGACCCTCGTGGTTCTGGAAATCGTCCTGGGCATCGACAACCTCATCTTCATCTCGATCCTCACCAACAAGCTGCCCAAGCACCAGCAGGTGCCGGCCCGGCGCCTCGGCATCGGCGCCGCGCTGATCATGCGCCTGGTGCTGCTCGCCACGATCTCCTTCATCGTGCAATTGACGACGCCGCTGTTCACGCTCTTCGACCACGGCTTCTCCTGGCGCGACCTGATCCTGATCGCCGGCGGCCTCTTCCTCGTGTGGAAGGCGACCAAGGAGATCCACCATTCCGTCGATCCGGAGGATCACAAGGATTCGATGGTCGGCAACACGATCACCCTGACCCTCGGCGGCGCGATCTTCCAGATCCTGCTGCTGGATCTCGTCTTCTCGATCGACTCGATCATCACCGCGGTCGGCATGACCGACGAGATCGCCATCATGTACATCGCGGTGATCGCCGCCGTCACGGTGATGATGCTGGCCGCCACGCCGCTCGCCAACTTCATCGAAAAGAACCCGACCATCGTCATGCTGGCGCTGGGCTTCCTGCTGATGATCGGCATGACGCTGATCGCCGACGGCATGGGCTACCATGTGCCGAAGGGCTATATCTACGCCGCCATGGGCTTCTCGGCGCTGGTCGAGGGGCTCAACATGCTGGCCCGGCGCCGCAAGAGCAAATCGGGCCCCTGAACGGCAAGCCCGCCGGGCCTTGTGCCCGGCAGCGGCTGCGGCCATAAGGACGCAACCTCTCCGACCGTCAGGATCTCGATGCCCAAGACCACCGACGAGCTGTTCGCCTATCTCGAGGGCCTTGGCATCGCGGTGACCACGGTGCGCCATCCGCCGCTCCACACGGTGGCGGACTCGCAGGCGCTGCGCGGCGAGATCGCCGGCGGCCACACCAAGAACCTGTTCCTGAAAGACAGGAAGGACAACTACTTCCTCGTCACCGTCGGCGAGGACGCCACCGTCGACCTGAAGCAGATCCACCACGTGATCGGAGCCGCCGGCAAGGTTTCGTTCGGCAAGCCGGAGGCGCTTCTGGAACTCCTCGGCGTCACGCCCGGCGGCGTCACCGTATTCGGCCTCGTCAACGACACCGGGCTTCGCGTCAAGCTGGTGCTGGACGAGGCGCTGATGGCCCATGAGGTGGTCAATGCGCACCCGCTGACCAACGAGGCGACCACTTCGATCTCGAGCGCCGATCTGCTAAGCTTCGTGCGGGCGACCGGCCATCAGCCGCAAATCTTGAAAGTTGCTGGATGAACGCCACATGCGCGGCAACGATCGTGCCGCGGCGAGGCGACCGGCCCGCCCAACCAGGATGACCGCACCATGAGCAGCCAGGACAATCCCTTTGCCACGCAGGCGACCCAGTCGCCCAACGTCAGCATCCAGTTCGGCGACGCGCCCGCCAGGCGCCCGGCGCCGGCGGCGATCAAGGACGTGACCACGCAGAGCTTTGCGGCGGACGTCATCCAGGAATCGCGCAAGCAGCCGGTCCTGGTCGATTTCTGGGCACCCTGGTGCGGCCCCTGCAAGCAGCTCGCGCCGGCCCTCGAAAAGGTCGTCGCGGCGTCCGGCGGCAAGGTCAAGCTGGTCAAGATGAACATCGACGAGCATCCCGGCGTCGCCGGCCAGCTCGGCATCCAGTCGATCCCGGCGGTCATCGCCTTCAAGAACGGCCAGCCGGTCGACGGCTTCATGGGCGCCGTGCCGGAGAGCCAGATCCGCGAATTCATCGACCGCGTCGGCGGACGCGGCGCCGGGCCGCAGATCGCCGAGGCGCTGGCCGCCGCGCAGCAGGCCCGCGAGGCGGGCGACCTGCAGCAGGCGGCCAGCATCTACGACGCGGTGCTGGCCGAGGATGCCGAGAATGTCGACGCCATCGGCGGTCTCGCCGACATCCTGTTCGAGGCGGGCGACCGCGAGGCCGTCGACCAGTTGCTGGCGGGCGTGCCGGACGCCAAGAAGGATGCGCCGGCGATCGCCGCCGTTCGTGCGAAGATCGCGCTGGCCGAACAGACCGCCGGCCTCGGCGATCCGGCCGAGTTCGAGCGCCGCATCGCCGCCGATCCCAAGGACTACGAGGCGCGCTTCGATCTCGCCATCGTCCGCAACGCCATGGGCGACCGCGCGGCCGCGGCCGACCAGTTGCTGGCGATCGTCAAGGCCGACCGCGCCTGGCGCGACGACGGCGCGCGCGCCCAGCTACTGCAGTTCTTCGATGCCTGGGGCGTCATGGACGAGGCGACGCTGGCCGCACGCCGCAAGCTTTCGGCGCTGCTGTTCTCCTGACGGATTTGCCTGCCGGCCGGGCTTGCAGCCGGCCGGCAGCGCCCCATGTCTTGAGGGCGTGCGAAAGGGAGGTGATCATGCAGGCGGGCAACGTCAGCTATCGCGTCAGCGACGACGTACCGTCGATCGTCCCGGTCTTTCCCCTGCCGGAAGCCCTGCTGCTGCCCGGCGGCCGCATGCCGCTCAACATCTTCGAGCCGCGCTACATCCAGATGATCGATACAGCGATGCGCGGGGATCGCGTCGTCGGCATGGTGCAGCCGGCGCTCGACGGGTCGAAGCGTCACGACGACGAGCCCGAGCTTTCCCAGGTCGGATGCCTCGGCCGCATCATCTCCTTGCAGGAGACCGGCGACGGCCGCTACCTCATCTCGCTGCAGGGCATCTGCCGCTACCGGATCGTCGAGGAACTTTCCGTGAAGACGCCGTTCCGGCAGTGCCGGATCGCGCCCTTCGCGGCCGATTTGCACGACCAGGGCGGCGGCGAGGTCGACCGGCCGGCACTGCTGAAGGCCTTCCGCGCCTATCTGCAGGCCAACGACCTCGACGCCGACTGGGAGAGCGTCAGCCGCGCCGACAACGCCATGCTGGTCAACGCCCTGTCGATGATGGCACCCTACGGCGCCGCCGAGAAGCAGGCCCTGCTCGAAGCGCCGGACCTCAGGACCCGCGCCGAAACGCTGATCGCCATCACCGAAATGGCGATCGCCCGCGACAATGACGGCTTCGGAACCGGCCTCCAATGACCTCCGGGGATGCACCCGAGGCTGCCGGAGTGCCAGCCGCGTCGCTCGACGTGCGGCTTCTGGAGCTGCTCGCCTGCCCGCTGACCAAGGGTCCCCTGAGCTACGACAGGCAGCGCGGCGAACTGGTGTCGCGCCTGGCGAAGCTGGCCTATCCGGTGCGCGACGGAATCCCGGTCATGCTGCCCTCGGAAGCGCGCCAGATCGACGACGACTGACTACTTGAGTTCCGCCGACCGTTCCGATCCGTCCAGGGACTCGGCCGTCAGATCGTGCGCCGGCGGCGTCACCGCGATCCGCACCGCGGCGGCGAGGAATTTGGCGTACTCCATGAAGATCACCCGCAGCGCTTCGGGCTTGGTCAGCCAGCCGCCATGCCGAAGCTGCGTGTTGACGACCGGATAGGGCTCGAGCGTCGCCTGCGACAGCGACCGATGCATTTCGAGCAGGCTGCGCGGCATGTGGTAGTTGTTGGTGACCAGGATGACGCTGTCGAAATGGTTGCTCCTCATCCATTTGGCGCTTTCGTCGGCGTTGCCGATGGTGTCCAGCGCCGCGTAGTCGATATCGACGCAGCAGGTGAACAGCTCGCGGTCGCCGCCATTGGCGACCCGCAGCGCCTCCTGCGTGGCGGACGGATGGACGCCGCTGATCAGCAGACGCTTGCCCTTGCCGGACTTGAGCAGCGACAGCGCCGTGTCGATCCGCGACTGGCCGCCGGTCAGCACGATGATGGCGTCGGCCGGCTCCACATCGTCCGGCGCCGCGAGCTCGCTGACATGGGTGGCGAACAGGCCGAAGCCGCCCGCGAACAGGCCAGCGGCGGCGATGCAGCCGAACGCCGCGAGCCTGAGCGCGGCAACGAGCGAGCGCCGGTGCGCGGCGGTCGAATCGATCGGCGCATATTTCACCATCGCCATTCGATATCCCCGAAATCGGCGGATGGATAGGAGCAGCCGCGCCGCGGCGCTGGAGCAGCCATGTTCATGCGTCGGGCGCCCGGCTGTCGAGATCGTTGAGGAAGGCGACGACCGTCACGTGGCTGGTCACCGCCGTCAAGCCGGCGATGGCGAGCACGATCAGCGCCACGCCCGCATAGCCGGCGGGGCCGATCGCGAAATTTCCGAACAGCGCCGACGCCTGGTCGGCCACCGGCGTCGCGATGTTGCGCGCCGACCACAGGCCGAAGGCGACGAAGACGACGATCGCCGCGAGCCCCCCGGCGGCCGCGCCCTTCATGCCGGTGAGCAGGAAGTGACGGCGAAACTCGGTGGCGATGAACTTCGCCTCGGCGCCGACGAAATGCAGCACCTCGATGATGTGGCCGTTGCCGGCCATCGCGCCGCGGGTGGCGAAGATGACGGTCAGCGTCGTCGCGGCCAGCATCAGCACCAGGATCGCCACGCCGAGCATCACGGTGGTGCGCGCCATCACCACCAGCCGATCGACCCAGGTGCGGTGATCGTCGAGCGACAGGCCCTGCACCTTCGCGGTGAGCACCTCGCGCAAGGCGGCAAAATCCGGCGGCTTGGCCTGATCGATGGTGACGATCACCAGACGTGGAACCGGCAGCTCGTCGATGTCCAGGCCGGAGCCCAGCCAGGGTTCGAGCAGGCGCGCCGTTGCCGCCCGGTCGACCACCTTGGCGCCGAGCACGCCCGGGAAGGACGCCGCGATTCCGGCCGCCTCCGACAGCGCCGCCTCCATGTCCAGACCGTCGAGCGGCCGGATCTGGATCGTCGCCTCGCGGGCGATCTGGTTCTGCCACACCGCCGAGGTATCGCGCACCAGCGTGACGCCGCCGAGCGTCAGGCACGACAGGAAGGTCATGATCGCGATGACCAGCACCAGCGCGCTGCCGGCGACGTTCTGCCCCGGCACGATCGGCGTCGGCCTGCGCCGCTTCCAGGCCGCGTCCAGCGCCGCCTCGGCCGGTGTGTGGCGCGTCTCGCCGGTCACCTCAGTCATAGATGTCGAGCCGCCCGTTGGACAGGATCATGCGCCGCGCGTCGACCTGCTCCATCAGGCCGAGATCGTGGGTGGCGATCACCACGGCGGTTCCGAGCCGGTTGAGCTCGATGAACAGGCGCAGCAGGCGCCGCGCCAGCGGCGGGTCGACATTGCCGGTCGGCTCGTCGGCGAGCAGCACCTCCGGCTGCTCGATCAGCGCGCGCGCGATCGCGGCGCGCTGCTTCTCGCCTCCGGACAGCACCGGCGGCAGCACATGCATGCGCTCGCCGAGCCCGACCCATTTGAGCAGTTCCGTGACGTCGGAGCGATAGCTGGACTCCTCCCGGCCGCGCACCCTGAGCGGCAGTGCGACGTTCTCGTAGGTCGTCATGTGGTCGAGCAGGCGGAAATCCTGGAAAACCACGCCGACGCGCCGGCGCAGCATCGGCAGCTCCTTGCGGCTGAGCCGCGAGCGGTCCTTGCCGAAGATGGTGATCAGGCCGCGGGTCGGCTTCAGCGACAGGAACAGCAGCCTGAGCAGCGTCGTCTTGCCGGCGCCCGACGGCCCGCTCAGGAACTGGAACGAGCTCGGCGGAATCTCGAACGAGATGTCCCGGAGGATCTCCGGGCCCATCCCATAGCGCAGGCCGACATTCTCGAAACGGATCAAAACAGGGTCCCGGCAAGCATGCCAACGTCGAATCGACCATCGACGCGCATGGTTAACCCTCGGTTAAGAGCCCTGTGGCCATCATCGCCGTCCGGCGTGCGCGCGGCGCGCGGCGGACGCGTGCACCCCGCACGCGGCATCTCGGATCTTCGGGACTTCGCATGACGCACCGCCAGACGACACGCCCGGTTTCCGGCAAATTGATGGCCTCGGCGGCCCCGCCCGCCGGCACGATGGCGCCGTTCCCCGTCAACGATGTCATCGACGCCGAGTTCGAGACCGTCGGCCGGCAGCGCCCGAGGCCGATCCGCGCCGACGACGGCGCGCTCGCCTTTCGCCCCGGCCTCGAAACGCTCGGACGCGAACCGGCACGCCGGCCGGCGCAGGCGGCGTCCGGCGGACGGCTGTTCTGGGGCGTCGGCGCCTGCCTGATCTTCGCAGCGTTCTGGGTATCCGGCGGACATTCGGCGCTGCTCGGCGCAGATGCATCGGGCGCGGCCGTTGTGCACTCCGCCGCCCTGACGCTCTCCGGCGTCTCGTCGCGCGTCGATCACAGCGGCGCGCGGCCGGTCATCCTGGTCGACGGCAATGCCGGCAATGACGGCACCCGGTCGGTCGATCTCCCCGGCCTGGAGATCAGCGTCGCCGACCTGGAAGGCAAGATCATCCGCTACAGGCTGGGGACAGCCGCGCGCCGTCTCGCGCCCGGCGAGCAATTTGCCTTTTCGAGCCGCCTTGACGTACCTAAGAGCGGAGTGAAGACGGTTTCCGTCAGCTTCGCCCGGTGAGCACGGGGCGGGGCGGGCGGAAGGCGTCAGCCAACCGCACCGGAGTGCCACCCAGATGCCGATCGTCCGCGACAAGGAAATCGAGGTCCTGTTCAGCGCCTCCGCGATCGCGCGGCGCAACCTCGAACTCGCCAAGGATATCGCGGCGCACGATTATCGCGACCTGTTGGTCATTTCGGTGCTCAAGGGCTCGTTCGTCTTCGCCGCCGACCTGATCCGCGCCATGCACGATGTCGGCCTGTCGCCCGAGGTCGAGTTCATCTTCATTTCCAGCTACGGGGCGGGCAAGGTCAGCGGCGAGGTCAGGGTGCTGCGCGACATCGACAACGAGGTGAAGGACCGCGATGTCCTGCTGATCGACGACATCCTGGAAAGCGGCAAGACGCTGCGTTTCGCACGCGACCTGATGCTGTCGCGCGGCGCGCGCAGTTGCTCCATAGCCGTGCTGCTCGACAAGCGCATGCGCCGGCAGGCCGACATCGAGGCCGACTATGTCGGCTTCGACTGCCCGGACTACTTCGTCGTCGGTTACGGCATGGACGTCGCCCACGCCTTCCGCGAGCTGCCCTTCGTCGGCGTCGTCAAGGGCGAGGGCTGACCGAAGCCCGGCCCTACTGCTCGCCGAGCTTGATCGAAGGATGATAGTCCCTGCCCTCGATGTCCTTCACCACCGCCTGGCCGCAGCGCATCGAATTGCTCGCCGCGTCGAAGGCATAGGTCGGCGAGCCGAACAGATGCCAGCCCTTATCGAGCGCCGCCGACACCTTGTGGCAGAAGCTCGAATCATCCGGTCCGGACAGGAAGCGATACAGCCGCATTCGATAACCCCTCAGTTGTCGCTATTGGTCCGCGCGACAGAAGCGCGGGCGATCGTGTCCCTGGCCTGCGCAAGATGCAGCCGCTCCGTCATCCGGCCGTCCACGACCACGACGGCCTGACCCGCATTCTCCGGGCGGGCGAAAGCCTCGACGATCCGCCGCGCCTCCGCCAGCGCCTCGGCCGACGGCGAAAACCCCGCATTGGCGGGCTCGACCTGCGACGGATGGATCAGCGTCTTGCCGTCGAAACCCATCGCCGCGCCCTCGGCGCATTCGCGCGCAAACGCTTGCGTGTCGCGAAAATCGTTGGCGACGCCGTCGAGCGCCAGCAGCCCGCCGGCCCGCGCCGCCAGCACGATCTGCATCAGCCAGGGCAGCAGATAGCGTCGGTCGGGCGTGGTGGACACGCGCGTCTCGCGCGCCAGGTCGTTGCTGCCTGCCACCAGCGCCGCCAGCCGCGATGCGGGATCGCGGCCGAGCTCGGCGATCGCACCGATGTTGAGCATGGCTTTCGGCGTCTCGATCATCGCCCAGAGAGCCACCCCGTCGGCGACCGCCGCCTCGTCGAGCGCATCGCCGGCCTCGAGGATGTCGCGTGGCGTGGCGACCTTGGGCAGCAGGATCGCGTCGGGTTCGAGCCGTCCGGCGAGTTCGAGGTCGTCCATGCCCCACTCGGTCGACAGGGCATTGATTCGCACCACGACCAGCGGCCCATCCTTGGGATGGCCAGCGAACCATTGCGACACGGCCTCGCGCGCTCCAGCCTTGGCCTCCGGCGCCACGGCATCCTCCAGATCGAGGATCAGCGCATCGCAGGCGAGCGTCCCCGCTTTGGCCAGCGCCTTGGCGTTGCTGGCCGGAACGTAGAGGACCGAGCGGCAGGGCCGGATGATGCGGTCGGACATGGTGGCCTTTCTGGACTTCGCCGCTGGCCCTTGCAAGGCCTTGCCCGCGGATGCGGTTGCTGCTTGTGTCTGCCGGCACAGCTCATCGGAATCCAGCCATGGCGCAGTATGACATCGTCATCGTCGGCGGCGCGATCGTCGGCAGCTCGGTCGCCTATTTCCTGCGCAAGGAGGGCTTTGCCGGCTCGATCGCGCTGATCGAGCGCGACCCGAACTTCGCCCATGCCTGCACCACGCTGTCCTGCGCCTCGATCCGTCAGCAGTTCTCGATCCCCGAGAACATCCGCCTGTCGCAGTTCACGCTCGGCCTGTTCCGCGGTCTTCGACAGGAATTCGGCGACGACGCCGACATCGGTTTCCGCGAGGGCGGCTATCTGATCCTCGCCTCCGAATCGGGATTGCCGGTGCTGCGGGCCAACCATGCCGTCCAGAAGCGCGAAGGCGCCGACATCCTGCTCGAGGATGCCGATGCGCTGGCCCGCCGTTTCGCCTGGCTGTCGACCGAAGGCATCGTCGCCGGCACCTGGGGCCGCACCGGCGAGGGCTGGTTCGACGCCCATGCCATGCTGTCGCTGTTCCGCAAGGCGCTGCGGAGCATGGATGTCGTCATGATCTCGGCCTCGGTGACCGGCATCGAGCGGCAGGGCGGCCGCGTCGGCGCGGTCACGCTCGACAATGGCGAGCGGCTGGAGGCCGGCATCGTCGTCAACGCAGCGGGTGCCAGCGGCGGAGCGGTCGCGGCGATGGCCGGTCTCGACCTGCCGGTCTACCCCCTGAAGCGCACCGTCTTCGTCTTCGAGGCGCGCGACCGCCTCGCCGACCTGCCGCTGCTCGTCGATCCGTCCGGCGTCTATGTCCGGCCGGAAGGCTCGGTGTACATCGCCGGCGGCGCCGAGCCGCACGACGCCGACGGCCCCTCCGACCCGGCCGATTTCGAGCCCGACTGGGGCCTGTTCGAGGATGTGCTATGGCCGGTGCTCGCCACGCGCATCCCGGTCTTTGAAGCGATCAAGGCGACGCGCGCCTGGGCCGGCCACTACGACTACAACGGCCTCGACCAGAACGCGGTGATCGGTCCCCATCCCGAAGTCGGAAACTTCCTCTTCGCCAACGGGTTCTCCGGCCATGGCCTGCAGCAGGCGCCGGCCGTCGGCAAGTCGATCGCCGAGTGGATCGTCCACGGAAATTGGCGCACCGTCGACTGCTCGGCCTTCGGCTACCAGCGCATCGCCGAGGGCCGGCCCTTCCGCGAACTCAACGTCATCTGACGCAGCGCCGTCCAGGCGCACCGATTGATCCAGCCGGACCAACTGCTGAACCAGTCGGGCCCCGGCGTCGGCATGTCGCTTTTGTATGAGGGCGGCAGCCGGCCTTGGCGCATCGTGCGCCGATGAAGCCCGACACGACCAGCCCGACATCGAGCGCGACCGCCACGGCGCCGCTGCTGGCGATCGGCAGCGTCATCCTGTCGATGATGCTGCTTGCCGTCGGCAACGGCCTGCTGTTCGCCTATGTGCCGGTCCGCCTCGGCGACGCAGGCCTGCCGCCCACCTGGGCCGGAATCATCCTGACCGGCCTGTCCGCCGGCGGGCTGGTCGGCTGCTTCGCCACCGGGCCGCTGGTGGCGCGCGTCGGCCATGCGCGCGCCTTCATGACGCTGTCGGCGATCATCATCCTGTCGAACGCGGCGGTCGCGGCCGGCACCTACCCCTATATGTGGATCTTCTCCCGCATCCTCTACGGCTTCGCCATCAACGGCCTGTTCATCGTCGCCCAGAGCTGGCTGAACGACGCCGTCGGCAACGCCATCCGCGGCCGCGTCATGGCCGCCTTCTACATCTGCTACATCGTCGGACTGGGACTCGGTTCGCTGACGCTGAGCTTCGTGTCGATCGACACCCCCGCCGCGCCGCTGATCGCGGTGGTGTTCGCGGCGCTGTCGATCATCCCCATCGGACTGACCAGTCTGAAGGCGCCGCCCCCGCCCGAATCCGCGTCGATCGCGCTGGTCCGGGCCTGGCGCATCTCGCCGGTCGGCATCGCCGGCATGCTGGCGGTCGGCGGCCTGTCGATGATGGTCGCCGGCTTCGCGCCGATCCACGCCACGGCGAGCGGCTTCGCCAAGAACGACGTATCGATCCTGATGGTCTCGATGGAACTCGGCACGATCCTCTTCCAGCTTCCTTTCGGCTGGATTTCCGACCGAACCGACCGCCGCTACGTGCTCGTCGGCACGTCGCTGCTGGTCATCGTCGCCGGCATCGTCGCCAGCCAGACGCAGGACGCGTCCTTTCTGTTCATCGTCATCACCTTCGTGGTCTGGAGCGGCGCGACGGAATCGATCTACTCGATCTCCTCGGCCCACGCCAACGACCGCGCCGGACCGTCGGACCTGGTGGCGCTGTCGAGCAGCATGCTGTTCGCCTGGTCGCTGTCGGGCTTCCTCGTGCCCGGCGCGGCAACGCTGCTGACCGCCTGGTTCGGCACTCAGGCTTTCATGTACGTGGCGATCGCCATCGCGGCGGCCTTCTGCGCCTTCGTAGCCTATCGCATCCTGATGGTGGCGCGGCCGCCCGAGCCGACCGGTGCCTTCGCGCCGATGTCGGCGCAGGCGCCGCTGCCCGCCGAGCTGGCATTTGCCGCCGAACAGTCCGAGGACGGCCTCAAGGCCTGAGCGGGGATGCGTCGAGCGGCGGGCGGGCATCCCTGTAGACGACCTCCTGCTGCGGGAAGGGGATGGAGATGCCGTTGGCGTCGAAGGCGACCTTGACCAGCTTGGTCAGGTCCGTCTTCGTCGTCAGGAAGTCGAGGTCGGATGTCCAGTAGCGGAGCGACACCGCCACGGCGCTGTCGCCGAGCGCGGCGACGAAGGTGACCGGCGCCGGCTCGGCGAGGATGCGCGGATCCGACCGGATGATGCCGCGCATCACCGATTCCGCCAGATCGATGTTGTCGTCGTAGCCGATGCCGACGGTGATGTCGTTGCGGCGCACCCTGTTGCGGTTGAAATTGAGGATCGGCTCGTTCCACAGCGTCGTGTTCGGCGCCAGGATGAACATGCCTTCGGGCGTCCTCAGACGCGTCGCGAAGAGCCCGATCTCCTCGACCGTGCCCAGGAGCGCTCCCACCTCGATCGTTTCGCCGATGCGGAACGGCCTCAGCACCAGCAGCATGACGCCGGCGGCGATGTTCTGCAGCGTGCCCTGCAGCGCCAGACCGATCGCCAGGCCGATGGCGCCGATCGCCGCGATGATCGAGGCCGTCTGTACGCCGAACTGGCCGAGCACCATGACGGCGACCAGGATGAGCACGCCGTAGCGCGCGGCGCCGGCAAAGAAGCCGCGCAGCGTGGCGTCGAAGCCCGGCAGGCGCCTGAGGCCGCCGTTGATCCCGCGCTCGACCAGGCCGGCGATCACATAGCCGACGATGATCAGCAGGCCGGCGCCGAGCACCGAGAACGAATAGGTGATCACCAAGGCCCAGACGACGCCGAAGCCGCTGCTGAGCGATTGAATGGTTTCCTGTGCCGCAAGATCCATCATTCCACCTCCCTTGCATTTGGAGATGGGTCTATAAACTGCCCTCGCATTTTCGGATAGCTTGATATCTGCGCCGCGCGACCGGGGCTCCGGCGCGGCCCTTTTTGCGGCGTCGCGCAAGAACCTGCCCGTCCTCGCCGAAATCAACAGGAGCCTGTGTCTTGAAACCTTAACCCTCTCCCGCCTATCTTCAGGAAGCCCGCTGATTTGCGGGCGGAGGTTGTTCTTGTCGCGAAAGGAAAGACACTGAGAACAGCACTGCGGAAGAAGGCATTTCCAATGCCTTCGCCGGCCGGGATGAGCGGAATGGACTCCGTGTCCCGCGCCCTCAAGATAGCCCTTGCCAGTCTGGAAGACTCCAAGGCGGAAAACATCGTCTCAATCGACATCCAGGGTAAATCGAGCCTCGCCGACCACATGGTCATCGCATCGGGCCGGTCGCATCGCCACGTGGCCGCCGTCGCCGACCATCTCGTGAAGGCGCTGAAGGACGAAGGCTTCGGCAATGCCCGCATCGAGGGCCTGCCGGCCGCCGACTGGGTGCTGATCGATTCGGGCGACGTGATCGTCCACATCTTCCGTCCCGAGGTCCGTGAGTTCTACAACCTCGAAAAGATGTGGCAGGCGCCGGACTTGAACGAGGATACGATCCACTGACGCCGGCCTGACATCGGGCAAGGCGGTCGTTCGGGACGAGCACGGCGGCGCGGCGTCTGGTCCCGGCACCGCGGACGGAGTACCACCTCCGTCATGAAGATCACCATCCATGCCGTGGGCCGCATGAAGAGCGGCCCCGAGACCGATCTGGCCGGCCGCTACCTCGATCGCTTCGCGCGCAGCGGCGGCGCGCTCGGGCTCGATTTCGCCGGCGTCGCCGAGATCGCCGAGAGCCGCCTGCCGACCGCCGCCGAACGGATGCGCGAGGAGGCGGCGCGCCTCGGCTCGCTGCTGGTTGAAGGTTGCGCGCTCATCCTGTTCGACGAACGCGGCAAGACCCTGTCCTCCCGCCAGTTCGCCGACCTTCTGGCGCGGCTGCGCGACGACGGGCAGCGCCAGGCAATACTCGCCATCGGCGGTCCCGATGGTCACGACGCGTCTCTGCGCGCCCGCGCCTCCACGGTGCTTTCCTTCGGAGCGATGACCTGGCCGCATCAGTTGGTCCGCGTCATGCTGGCCGAGCAGCTCTACCGCGCCGCGACCATCCTGGCGAATCACCCCTATCACCGCGATTGAGGCGCGGCCGGAACCGACCGCATTCGGCCTCAATCCTGCGCCAAAGGTCGTTTCCGGCGGGCGGCAAACATGGTTGATGGTTCGTTAACGATCCAGCCGCTACCCTGATCGCAATGCCTGCCCCGAGGAGGACCCTCTGGCTCGTCTGGAGCTGATCGTGCTTGCCCTGACGCTCTGCGCGCTGCCGCCGCCGGCGGTCGCCTGGGCGCAGGAGCCGTTGCCTGCCGAACAGGACCTCGCCGCCCGGTCCGGCGAGTTCGAGACGGTGAACCGGGAGATCCGGCTCTCGGCCGAACGCATCGACAGGCTGGCGGCCGAGATCGCCACGGTGAAGCGGGATTCCGCGTCGATCACCGCGGCGATGATCCAGGCCGCCAAGACCGACCGGAAGCTCGCGGACGACATAGGGGCGATCGGCGAGCGTCTGTCGGACCTGCAGCGGCGGGAAGAAGCGATCCGCAAATCGCTGTCGTCGCGCCGCGCCGTGCTTGCCGAGGTTCTCGGCGCGCTGCAGCGCATGGGCCTCAATCCGCCGCCGGCGATCCTGGTGAAGCCGGAGGACGCGCTGTCCTCGGTGCGCAGCGCCATCCTGCTCGGCGCGGTCGTCCCCGGATTGCGGGCTGAGACCGAAATCCTCATGGCGGACATGACCGAGCTGTCCCGGGTCGTCACCTCGGCACGCGACGAGCGCGGGCGGCTGACGCTGGCCATGGAAAGCCAGATGGAGGAGAAGCGCCGTCTCTCCATGCTGCTGGACATGAAGCGCCGTGTGCAGGCCGACAGCGAGGTCGCGCTCGTCGAGGAGCGCAGCCGCGCCGCCGAACTCGCCGGAAAGGCCGAGAGCCTGAAGGATCTCATCGCCGCGCTCGAAAAGGAAGCGGCGCGCGGCCGGGCGGAGGCGGAGGCGGCGCGTGCCGCCAAACAGCAGATCCTCAGCCGCGAAACGGAAATGGCGGCACTCCCCGAGAACAACCGCAGCATCGATTCGCTGCCCTTCTCGGCGCTGCAGGACCAGGTCGCCCTGCCCGTCTCGGGCCGCATCCAGCGGCGCTTCGGAGCCAGGGACAATAACGGCGGCGTGATGCTCGGAGACACGGTTGCGACACAATCCGGAGCCATCGTCACCGCACCTGCCGACGGAAGCGTGCTTTATGCCGGACCTTTTCGCTCCTACGGACAACTCTTGATACTGGACGTGGGCGGTGGCTATCATGTCGTTCTGGCGGGGATGAGCAGAATCAGTGTCGCCCTCGGCCGGTCGGTACTTGCCGGCGAACCCGTTGGGGTGATGGGCGAGGCCCGGCTGGCGAGCGTTTCGGCCGGCAGGGTTTCGGATGATCCGGAACTCTACGTTGAGTTCCGCAAGGATGGCAAACCCGTCGATCCGGCCCCGTGGTGGGCGGAGCGTCGTTCTGGAAGGACCGGGAATGATACGTAAACTGTCGCTACTCTTTGCCGGCGCCCTCCTCGGTGCCACCGCCATGGGCGTGGTCCAGGGCAATATCGGCTCGTCCGCCAACGCCGCCGGATCCGAGACCTATCGCCAGTTGGCGATTTTCGGCGACATCTTCGAGCGCGTCAGGGCCCAGTATGTGACGCCGCCCGAGGAGAAATCGCTGGTCGAAAGCGCCATCAACGGCATGCTCGCCTCGCTCGACCCGCACTCCTCCTACCTCAATCCGGATGCCGCCAAGGACATGCGCGTCCAGACCAAGGGCGAGTTCGGCGGCCTCGGCATCGAGGTCACCATGGAGAACGACCTGGTCAAGGTCATCACCCCGATCGACGACACCCCGGCCGCCAAGGCGGGCGTGCGCGCCGGCGACTACATCTCGGCGATCGACGGCACCGATGTGCGCGGCATGTCGCTGAACGACGCGGTCGAGAAGATGCGCGGCCTGGTCAACACGCCGATCAAGCTGACCATCCTGCGCGAAGGCTCCGACAAGCCCGTCGACCTGACGATCGTGCGCGACATCATCAAGGTGAAGGCCGTCAAGTACCGCGTCGAGAACGATGTCGGCTACATGAAGATCACCTCCTTCACCGAGAAGACCTATGACGACCTCGAGACGGCGATCGCCGCCATCAAGAAGGCCGTTCCGGACGACAAGCTGAAAGGCTACGTCCTCGACCTGCGCCTCAACCCGGGCGGCCTGCTCGACCAGGCGGTCAGCGTTTCCGACGCCTTCCTCGATCGCGGCGAGATCGTCTCGACGCGTGGCCGCGACCCGAAGGACGTGACCCGCTACGATTCCCGCGCCGGCGACGACATAGACGGCAAGCCGCTGGTGGTGCTGGTCAATGGCGGCTCGGCGAGCGCCTCCGAGATCGTGGCGGGCGCGCTGCAGGACCATCGCCGCGCGACGGTCGTCGGTACGCAGTCCTTCGGCAAGGGCTCGGTGCAGACCATCATCCCGCTCGGCGAGAACGGCGCGCTGCGGCTGACCACGGCGCTCTACTACACGCCCTCGGGCAAATCGATCCAGGGCAAGGGCATCACGCCGGACATCAAGGTCGACCAGCCGCTGCCGGAGGAACTGGCCGGACGCGACGTGACGCGCGGCGAGTCCGACCTCAAGGGCCACATCAAGGGGGCCGACGAGAGCGAGAGCGGTTCCGGCTCGGCCGCCTATGTGCCGCCGGACCCGAAGGACGACATCCAGCTTTCCTACGCATTCGATCTTCTGCGTGGCACCAAGACGGATCCGGCCTTCCCGCCGAACCCCGACAAGGCCGTCCTGAACCAGTAACCAGCGTCCGGCACGGGCGGCTCGATGCCGCCCGTGCCGGCGGCGAGCGTATCCGCCGGCGACCCGCCGCCGGAATTTGCCTGTTCCAACATCTGACCGGGCGAAGGATTGTCGCTTGTCGCTGACCTCCAAGGAAATCGAGCAGCCGCTCGGGCAGAGCCGCCGCGCATCGGGCGCCAAAGCGCGCCCGCCCGCCGGGCGCACGGTCGTTTCGGCGCTGGCCGTGGCTGCCGTGATCGGCACGGCCGGCGCGATCTCGCTGCGCGGCTCGCCGTTCCGCGACCCCCTGCCGGAAGTGGTGACGACGCCCGAAATCGCCGCCGCGCCATCGGCTGAGCCGGCGAAATCCGCCCTGGCGCCCGCCAAGGCAACGGACGGTCCGAAGATCATCAAGGTCGAGCCCAAGGAAGGCGAAACCGGCGGCTCGATCGTCGTCCGGGACCCCAGCAGCATCGGCCAGGACACCCGCGTCGCCCATCTTCCCGACCGCGATCTGATCGAGGACAGCCCGACCGGTCCGCTGCCGGTGCGCGCCGCCGACGGCCGCCGTCCCATGGATGTCTATGCCCGGCCGTGGTCGGGCAGTCGCGGCGCCCGCGTCGCCATCGTCATCGGCGGCTTCGCCATCTCGCAGACCGGCACCCAGGCGGCGATCGAGAAGCTGCCGCCGGAGGTGACCATCGCCTTCTCGACGCAGGGCAACAGCATCGGCCGCTGGATGCAGGCGGCGCGCCAGAAGGGACACGAAATCCTGCTGCAGGTGCCGCTCGAGCCGTTCGACTATCCCAATGTCGACCCCGGCCGCAACACGCTGACCGTCGACGCCAGCGAGTCGGAGACGCTGAAGAATCTGCACTGGGCCCTGTCGCGGACCACCAACTACACGGGCGTGATGAATTTCATGGGTGCCCGCTTCTCGGCCGACGACCAGGCGATGCAGACGCTGCTCGCCGATCTCGGCAGGCGCGGCCTGCTCTACCTCGACGACGGCTCGACCGCCCGCACGACGGCGCCGGAAGTGGCGCTGCGCAACGGCGTCGCCTTCGCCGCCGGCGACGCATCGATCGACGGGACGCGCGAGCGCGGCGCCATTCTCGCCAAGCTCGACGATCTGGAGCGCACGGCGCGCGCCAAGGGCGTGGCGATCGGCACCGGCTCGGCCTTCGGCGAGACGGTGGAAGCCGTCACCACATGGGCCAAGGAAGCCCGCCGGCGCGGCATCGAGATCGTGCCGATCTCGGCGGTCGTCGCCGATCCGGAGCGTTGACCGCCGCGGCGCGACGTGGGAGCACTGCGCGCCATGAGCAAGACCTCCAAGACCATCGATCCCGAGAGCCTGCCCTACCGTCCCTGCGTCGGCATCATGGTGCTGAACGCCGAGGGTCTTGTGTGGACCGGGCACCGCATCGCGCAGCCCGACAGCGAGTTCGCCGGCACGCCGCTGCTCTGGCAGATGCCGCAAGGCGGCATCGACGCGGGTGAGGATCCTTACCCGGCCGCGCTGCGCGAGCTCTACGAGGAGACCGGCATGACCAGCGTCTCGCTGCTGGCCGAGGCGCCGCAGTGGATCAAGTACGACCTGCCGGCCGATTTGCTCGGCGTCGCCTTCAAGGGGCGCTATCGCGGCCAGACCCAGAAATGGTTCGCCTTCCGCTTCACCGGCCAGGAGCACGAAATCCGCATCAATCCGCCGCCCGGCGGCCATGAGGCCGAATTCGACCGCTGGGCCTGGACGCCTATGGCCGGGCTGCCCGATCTCATCGTCCCGTTCAAGCGCCATACCTATGTCGAGGTCGTCGCGGCATTCCGCCATCTGGTCGCCTGACGGCAGGGTTCCGCAGGTTGCCAATCCGGCCGCCAGCCCCCTATGATCGATGCGGCACGAGGGGTCCGACAGAGAGTGCGCCGTCCCGCAACAGACAGGTCAGAACCGGCCGCTGCGACGCTCGACATGCGCCCGCCGGCGACGCCGGTCCGGCCGGCCGGCGCGATCCTGACCATCGATCTCGCTGCGCTTCGCGCCAACTACCGCCTGCTGCGGGAGCGGCTCGGCGGGGCCGAATGCGGCGCGGTGGTCAAGGCCAATGCCTACGGGCTGGGCGTCGAGCATGTCGCGCCGGCGCTGCGGCGCGAGGGCTGCCGGACGTTTTTCGTCGCGCATCTGTCGGAAGGCGTGCGGCTGCGCGAGGTCCTCGGCCCCGATCCCACCATCTACGTGCTGAACGGCCTGCACCCCGGCGCCGAAGCCGAATGCGCTGAGCTCGGCCTGCTGCCGGTGCTCAACAGCGACCGGCAGGTCGCCGCCTGGCGGCATCTCGCCTCGACCCTCGGCAGGTGCCTTCCGGCAGCGCTGCAGGTCGACAGCGGCATGGCGCGGCTCGGCATGTCGCGCCCAGAGATCGAGGCATTGTCGCGCGACCCCTCCTTGCTGGACGGGATCGAGGTGCGGCTGGCGATGAGCCACCTGGCGCGCGCCGACGAACCGGGCGAACCGGCGAATGCCGCGCAGCTCAAAGCCTTCGAAGCGCTGTCCGCGCTGCTGCCCAAGGCGCGGCGAGCCCTCGCCAACTCGTCCGGCATATTCCTCGGCGGGAGCTATCACTTCGACCTCGCGCGCCCCGGCGCAGCGCTCTACGGCATCAATCCGCAGCCTGGGCGTGACAACCCCATGCGGCCGGTGGTTCGCATCCAGGCGCGGGTCATCCAGACCCGCATCGTCGAGCCCGGCGAAGGCATCGGCTACGGCCATCGCATGGTCGCCCCGCATCGCATGAAGGCTGCCACCATCTCGCTCGGCTATGCCGACGGCTGGCACCGCTGTGCCGATTCCGCGGCCTGGTTCGACAGCGTGCGCCTGCCCTTTGCCGGCCGCGTCTCGATGGACAGCATCGTGCTCGACGCCAGCGCGGCACCGCATCTCGAGGCCGGCGACCTGGTCGAGATGATCGGCGGGGATCAGAGCCTCGACGATGTGGCGCGGCAGGCCGGAACGATCGGCTACGAAGTGCTCACCAGCCTCGGGACACGCTTCCAGCGAATCTTCCTGGACGATTGAGGCCGCCGGACGAGGGGGACGACATGAAGGTTCTGGTTCTCGGCAGCGGCGTCATCGGCGTCACGACGGCCTACTACCTGTCGCAGGCCGGGCATGAGGTCGAGGTCGTCGACCGCCGCGACGGCCCGGCGCTGGAGACCAGTTTCGCCAATGCCGGCGAAGTCTCGCCGGGCTATTCCTCGCCCTGGGCCGGACCCGGCGTGCCGGTCAAGGCGATCAAATGGCTGACCATGCGCTACGGACCGCTGGTGGTCAGGCCGGCCTTCGACCCGCATATGTGGTCGTGGCTGTTCCGCATGCTGCGCAACTGCACCAGCGCCCGCTATGCGGTGAACAAGGCGCGCATGGTGCCGATCGCCGAATACAGCCGCGACACGCTGCGGGCCCTGCGCGCCGACACCGGCATCCGCTACGACGAACGCGCGCAGGGCACGCTGCAGCTCTTCCGCACCCAGAAGCAGCTCGACGGCATCGGCGGCGACGTCGAGGTGCTGAAGCGGTTCGGCGTGCCCTTCGAGGTGCTGGACCCGGCCGGCTGTATCGCCGCCGAGCCGGCGCTGGCGAACGTCCGGGGCAAGTTCGTCGGCGGCCTGAGATTGCCGGGCGACGAGACCGGCGACTGCCAGATGTTCACGGAGAGGCTGGCAGCGCTCGCCGCCGGGCGCGGCGTGACGTTCCGCTTCGGCACCACGATCCAGCGCATCGCCACCGCCGGCGGCGCGGTCGACCATGTCGCCACCAGCGCGGGTGCGCTCAAGGCGGACGCCTATGTCGTGGCGCTCGGCAGCTATTCGCCCTTCCTGCTGCGGCCGATCGGCATAAGCATCCCCGTCTACCCGGTGAAGGGTTATTCGATCACCGTGCCGGTGATCGAGGAGGCCGGCGCCCCGGCATCCACGGTGATGGACGAGACCTACAAGGTGGCGATCACCCGCCTCGGCAACCGGATCCGTGCAGGCGGCACCGCGGAGATCTCCGGCTTCGATCTGCGCCTGCACGAATCCCGCAAGGCCACCCTGCTGCACTCGGTCGGCGACCTGTTCCCGCGCGGCGGGCGTCTCGACGACGTCAAGTTCTGGTGCGGGTTGCGGCCGATGACGCCGGACGGACCGCCGGTCATCGGGCCCACCCCGGTCCGAGGCCTCTACCTGAATACCGGCCACGGCACGCTGGGCTGGACCATGTCCTGCGGATCCGGGCGCGTGATCGCCGACATCGTCTCCGGCGCGACGCCCGAGGTCGACGCCCGTCCCCTGGCCATGACGCGCTACGCCTGACGCGCCTCGGTTTCAATTCCATCCCGGAGCCGATTCGTCTAAGAAGCGCGCCATGATGGACGACATCGCCTTCTCGGCGCGTCTCGAACGGCGCGCGCAGACCGTCACCGATACGTTGCGCGCGCTCCTCGACGGGCGCATCCGCGACGGCGAGATCGATCGCCCGAACCGCCTCCTCCAGGCGATGCGCCATGGTGTGCTGAACGGCGGCAAGCGCCTGCGGCCGTTCCTGCTCATCGAAACCGCCGCCCTGTTCGGCGCCGACGGCGATGCGGCGCTGCGCGCCGCCGCGGCGCTCGAATGCGTCCACTGCTATTCGCTTATTCATGACGATCTGCCGGCGATGGACGACGACGATCTCCGCCGCGGCCAGCCGACCGTCCACCGCGCCTTCGACGAGGCGACGGCGATCCTCGCCGGCGACAGCCTGCTGACGCTGGCATTCGACATCGTCGCCGACCCTGCCACGCCGCTCGCGGCGCAGGCGCGGACGGCGCTGATCCTCGGCCTGGCGCGCGCCTCCGGCGTCGGCGGCATGGCGGGCGGCCAGATGCTGGACCTCGAGGCGGAGCGGGTGCGGCCGGACGAGCGCGGCATCATCCGGCTGCAGGCCATGAAGACCGGCGCCCTGATCCGCTTCGCCTGCGAGGCAGGCGCCGTCGTCGGCGACGCCGCCCCATCGGATCGCGAACGCCTGGCGGAGTTCGGCTCGGCGATCGGCCTGGCCTTCCAGATCGCCGACGACCTTCTCGACGTCACCGCTTCGAGCGAACGGATGGGCAAGGCGACCGGCAAGGACGCCGGCGCCGGCAAGGCGACGCTGGTGGCGCTCCACGGCGTCGACTGGGCGCGCCGGCAACTGGACAGTCTCGTCGAGGAGGCGTGCGACCTGCTGCACCCGTTCGGCGGCACGGCCGATGTGCTGCGCGCCGCCGCATCCTTCGTCGCCGATCGCAGCTCGTGATCGCCAAACGGCCTGCAACCAACGAAAAATTAAGGCAAATGAAGCGTAATCCATTTCGGGAGCGTTCCAGTATTCCCGGAGTGTACTGTTGCCGAGCTACGCGTCGATCATCCGGTCCATCCGGATCCGGTATCTTTCCGGCCTGGTGCTGATCGCCAGCAGCGCCGCGATCGTCATCTTCCTGCTCGGCGACTTGAACGGCCTGCGCCGCGAGATCGACGAGACCGGCTCCGACCTGACCCTGCTGGCGCGCGACCTCAACGCCGCCGCGATCTATGTCGAAAGTGCTGCCGGGAACTGGAACGAGGCGACCCGGCGCGAACTCGGCTCGGCGGCGGTCGGACATGCCCAGCGGATCGATGCGCGGATCGAAGCGTTGGCCGCCGAACTGGACGCCATCCGGCCGCGCCTCTCCGCTGAGGCGCGCTCGACGATCCAGGCCGCGTCGATCAACGACGACCTGTTCTGGTCCGGCCGGGACATCGTGCGCAATCTCGCCGCGATGGCCGCCGCCCAGACGGTCTACGAGTGGAGCTTTCGCGAGATCCGCAACCAGAACACGCTGTTCGCACAGCCTCTGCTGATGCGGGCCCGCGGCGCGCTGGATGCCGAGCGCGTCTACGTGACGGAGCGCACGACCCGCTGGCTCGGCTATTCCGCCGCCATGTTCATCGCCGTGCTGGCCGTCGCCGCGATGTGGATCTTCCGGCCGATGGAGGCGGCGATCCGCCGCGCCTTCGCGGCCTCGGCGCGGTCCCTCGAACTGGCCGAGGCGGCCGACCGCGCCAAGTCGGAATTCCTCGCCAATATGAGCCACGAGATCCGCACGCCGATGAACGGCGTGCTCGGCATGGCCGAGCTGCTGTCGAAGACCGAGCTCAACGCGCGCCAGAAGACCTTCACCGAGGTCATCGTCAAATCCGGCAATGCGCTGATCACCATCATCAACGACATCCTGGATTTCTCGAAGATCAACTCCGGGCAGCTAACGCTCGATCCGGTGCCCTTCTCGCTGTCGGAAGCGGTCGAGGACGTGGCGACGCTGATTGCCGCGCGCGTCTCGGAGAAGAACCTCGAACTCATCGTCCGCATCGACCCGGCCCTGCCGACCCATGTCGTCGGCGACGTCGGCCGCTTCCGCCAGATCGTCACCAACCTCCTCGGCAACGCGGTGAAATTCACCGAACGCGGCCACGTGCTGGTGGATGTCTCCGGAACGATCGAGGCCGGCGTGGCGCAGATCAGGCTGCGCGTCGAGGACACCGGCATCGGTATCCCGGCCGACAAGCTCCAGACCGTCTTCGAGAAATTCGCCCAGGTCGACGGCTCGTCGACACGCCGCCACGAAGGCACCGGCCTCGGCCTCGCCATCGCGGCACGCCTCGTCGACCTGATGGGCGGACGCGTCGGCGTCGAGAGCGAGGTCGGGCGCGGCTCGATCTTCTGGGTGACGCTGGAACTGCCCGTCCACGACCAGGGCATGGTGATCGACCCGGTGCCGGTCGACGTCACCGGCTCGCGCATCCTGGTGATCGACGACAATCCGGTCAATCGCGAGATCCTGCTGGAGCAGCTACGTAGCTGGGGATTCGACTGTGCCGCCGCCGAGAGCGGTGCGATCGGCCTGGCCTTCCTCGATCGCGCCATGAAGATCGGCGCGTCGGTCGACTGCGTCATCCTCGACTACCAGATGCCCGGCATGAACGGCTCCGACGTAGCGCGCGCCATGAGCGCCGACCTGCTGCTGTCGAAGATCCCGATCGTGCTGCTGACCTCGGTCGACCAGATCGACTATCCGCGCCTCATCATCGAGTGCGGCATCGCCGCGCACCTGACCAAGCCGGCTCGCTCGGCGCATCTGCTGGACACGCTGGTCGGTGCGATCCAGGCGGCGCGCAGCCACAGCACTCGGGCCAGCTTCGAGCACGCCCTCGATTCCGAGCCGACAACGGTGGTGGCGCCGGTCAGGCTCGCGCCGCCGGTCCGCGACGCTCAGCCGGAGGCCGCGGCCGCAAACCCGCAGGGGCCGGTCGAGATCCTCGTCGCCGAGGACAACGAGGTGAACCAGCTCGTCTTCAGCCAGATCCTGTCGGGCCTCGGCCTCAGCTTCCGCATCGCAGGCAATGGCCGGACCGCGGTCGAGATGTACCGGTCGCTGACCCCCAGGCTGGTGCTGATGGACGTGTCCATGCCGGAGATGAACGGCTACCAGGCGACCCGGGCGATCCGCGAGATCGAGAAGCGCTCCGGCAGGCGCACGCCGATCGTCGGCGTCACCGCCCATGCGCTCAAGGGCGACCGCGAGAAATGCATCGATGCCGGGATGGACGACTATATCCCGAAGCCGGTTTCTCCCGAGAAGCTCGGCGCCAAGATCGGCACCTGGATCAACCAGGCCGCCGCCGTCGCGCGATCCGCGTAGCCGGACCCGCGCCTGGCCGGCGTCGGGCCGCAACCTGCGTCAGGCCGCAGCCTGCGTCAGGCCGGGGCCTGCCAGAACTGATCGAGCCAGATGTTGAGCTTGAGGAAGCCACCCTCGCTGACGGCGTAAACCCGCCGCGTGCCGGTGGCCTTCGCCTGCACGAGGCCGGCATCCAGCAGAACCTTCAGATGCTGCGACACGGCCGGCCGCGACACCGGCAGGCCCTGCGCCAGTTCGCCGACGCTCTTGGGACCGCGCCTGAGCTCCTCCAGCAGATGACGCCGGTTCGGATCGGCTATCGCGGAGAAGGCGTCGTGACTGTCCATGCGGCAAGTTGTGCGCCATGCCCCCGAAAGTCTCAACTGTTTTGTTCCGGCACGGTGCGCGGGTCGAGGCGCACCGCCTCGGGCGTGACGCCACGTTCCGAAGGCATCGCGTTGAACGCCTCGCGTTCGGAAACCGGAACGGGAGCCCGCCTGGAAATCCGCAGAAGCGTGTAGGCGGCGAGCAGGACATGGGCGAGCGCCGTCGCCAGGAACAGGCTTTCCGGGCTGAGCCAGCCCATCAGCGCCGCCCCGAGGACCGGACCGATCATCGTGCCGAAGCCGTAGAGCAGCAGCAGCCCGCCCGAGACCTTGACGAAATCCTCGGGCCGCGCATGGTCGTTGGCGTGCGCCACGGCGAGCGAATAGAGCGTGTAGGCGAGCGCGCCGTAGCAGGCCGTCATGGCGATCACCGCGACGCCCGACCGCGGCGCCACGAAGAACACGAGCAGCCCGAACACCGCCGCCCCCGCCGCGGCCGCCGCCAGAACGTAGCGCCGGTCGGTCTTGTCGGACACCCGGCCGATCGGCAGTTGCAGGGCCGCGCCGGCGACGACGACCAGGCTCATCATCAGGGCGATCTCGGCGGTGGTGATGCCGATGCGCGCGCCGTAGACGGCGCCCAGCGTTCCCCATGCACCATTGGCGACGCCGGTCAGCAGGCAGCCGATCGAGGCGACCGGCGAGTTGGCGTAGAGCCCCTTGACGTCGAGCGAGACGTTCTGCAGCGGCTTCGGCGCGGCGGCGGTCGACATCGCGGTCGGCAGCAGCGCCATGCAGAAGAAGATGCCGGCGACCATGAACAGCGCTTCGCTGTGCACGTCGCCCGCCGCCACGATCATCTGCCCGGCCATGATCGAGGCGTAGGTCACCATCATGTACAGCCCGAAGACGGTGCCGCGATTCTCGTTGGTCGCCTTCTCGTTCAGCCAGCTTTCGATGATCATGAAGCAGCCGGCCATGGTGAAGCCCGTGGCGGCGCGCAGGACCACCCAGGCGACCTCGTTGATCAGCAGCCCGGTCAGCAGGGCGATGATCGCGCCCGACGCGGCGAAGGCGCCGAAAGCCCGCACATGGCCGGCGCGCCGCACCATGCGGGGCGCGATGAAGCAGCCGGCGACGAAGCCGCCCGCCCACGCCGTCCCCAGAAGACCCAGCACTCCGGTCGAAAAGCCCTCCTCCTGGCCCCGCAGCGGCAGCAGCAGGCCGTGCAGCCCGGACGCCGCCAACAGGAAGGCCGTGCCGCGCAGCAGCGACAGGATGGGCCGGTAGGTTGCGAACATCATCAATTTCCTGGGCGAATCGAAGGAGGAGGCGGGCAGGATAGCGCAATCACGACGGCATGCCGGTCCGGCCACGACCGCTCGCGTCGGTTACCGTCTGAACAGCGCCTCGGCCGCCGACTTGGTCGCGCCGCGCTTCCGGCGCTCGTCTTCCAGCCGCTTCACCTCCTCGTTCAGCATCCCGATGCGCTCCGTGAGATCGGCGACCGACAGCAACGAGACGTCCTGCCCGACGACATGCGCCGCCGGCGCCTTGCGCGGTTCGTCCTCGAAGATCGCCATGACGCCTCCCGAAATTGCCAGCAGGGGAACAAGACTACATAAAGGACGCGTCGGATGGCAAATTCGGATCGAGGGGGGCAGCAGATGGCAGGCGACGCATCCATTCCTGCGCAGATGACGGCGGTGGCGATCTCGGAACCGGGCGGTCCGATGGTCTTGAAGCCGGAAAGGCGCAAGACGCCCGAACCCGGGCCGGGCGAAATTCTCATCCGGGTCAGGGCGGCCGGCGTCAATCGCCCGGACGTCCTGCAGCGCAAGGGAGCCTATCCGCCGCCGCCCGGCGCTTCCGACCTGCCGGGCCTCGAAGCCGCCGGCACCGTCGCCGCGGTCGGCCCGTCGGTCCGGCGCTGGAACGTCGGCGACGAGGTCTGCGCGCTCACCCCGGGCGGCGCCTACGCCCAGTATTGCGTTGTCCACGAATCGAACGCGCTGCCCGTTCCGTCCGGCTTCACCATGACCGAGGCGGCGGCCGTGCCCGAGACCTTCTTCACCGTCTGGCACAACGTGTTCCAGCGCGGCGGGCTGCAGGCCGGCGAGACGCTGCTCGTGCACGGCGGCTCGTCCGGCATCGGCACGACGGCCATCCAGCTCGCCAAGGCGTTCGGCGCGACGGTTCTGGTCACGGCCGGCAGCGAGGCAAAGTGCGCGGCCTGCCGCGAGCTGGGCGCCGACGCGGCGATCAACTACCGCACCGCGGATTTCGTCGCCGCCGTGAAGCAGGCGACTGCCGGCCACGGCGCCGACGTCATCCTCGACATGGTCGGCGGCGACTATGTCGGCAGAAACTACGAAGCCGCCGCTGTGGAGGGCCGGATCGTGCAGATCGCCACGCAGGGCGGCGCCGTCGCCAGCGCCGACTTCGCCCGGCTGATGGTCAAGCGGCTGGTCCACACCGGCTCGACGCTGCGCCCGCGCACGACGGTCTTCAAGGGCGAGATCGCGGCAGCCCTCGAACAGAAGGTATGGCCGCTGCTTGCCGAACGCCGTGTCGCCCCGATCCTCGACATGATCTTTCCGCTCAGGGAGGCCTGGCGCGCCCATGAGCGGATGGAGGAAGGCGATCATGTCGGCAAGATCGTGCTGGACGTGGCCTGACCGTACCGCGGGTGCGCCATGCTGTTGCCACGGCATGCTGCAAGCTGGGGCGAGCGCAAGGACGGAGGCGAAGGCTTGCGGCTTGGAACATCCATTGCGGGTCTGATGGCGAGGGCGCTGCTCGCGGCCTTGGCTCTCCCCTGGCTGTACGCGCTCGGCATGGCCGCAGACCAGCCGCCGGCGGCGCTGAAGGGCGTCGCGCTGGTCATCGGAAACGGCGACTACGAGCACATCGCCAGGCTCGACAACCCGGCCAACGACGCCCGCGCCGTCGAGCAGTTGCTCGACGAACTCGGCTTCGAGACCGATGTCGTCGCCGATCGCGATGCCCGTCGGCTGCGGCGCGCGCTCGAGGGATTCGCCGAGGATGCCGAGGGCGCCGACGTCGCCATCATCTACTATTCCGGGCACGGCATCGAGGCGGGCGGCGAGAACTATCTCGTCCCCGTCGACGCCGACCTGTCGGCGCTGGACGACGCCGGCGAGAAGCTCGTGCCGCTCTCCGAGATCGTCGACGAGCTGCAGCGCACCGTGCCGGTCACCATCGTCATGCTCGACGCCTGCCGCTCCAACCCGTTCCCGCCCGGTGCCGTCGTCAAGGCGGAGCCGTCGGCGGCGGGCGCGCCGGTCGGCAGCGGCGGCCTCGGCGCGGCACGCGGCGCCGTGTCGCTGACGGCCACGTCGAAACGGCCCGAGAATTTCGGGACGGTGATCGGGTTCGCCGCCGAGCCGGGGCAGGTGGCCCTGGATGGCGCGCCCGGCACCAACAGCCCCTACGCGGCGGCGATCCTGCGCCACCTCGGCGCCATGGAAGGCGCCGAATTCGGCGTGGTCATGCGCATGGTCGCCGAGGAGGTCTATCTCAAGACCGGCGGCAGGCAGCGGCCCTGGGTCAATGAAAGCCTGAGCCGTCTGCTCTATTTCGGCACGCCGGCGCCGGAGCCCGAGGGCGCGGAAGGCGATATCCTGCACGAACGCCGCAGCCTGCTGCTGACCATCGCGGCGCTTCCCGAATCCGGCCGCCGGCAGATCGAGACGATCGCCGGCGCCGGCGGCGTGCCGATGGACGCGCTCTACGCCATGCTGGCCGCGCTCGGGGTCGACCGCCCGCGGGATCCCGGCGAACTCGACGGATTGCTGCGCGCCCAGACCGACCGCCTCAAGGCGATGCTCGCCGAGCGCGACGCGCTGAAGAGCGAGGATCCCGAGATCAAGCGCCTCACCGGCCTCGCCGACCAGGCGATCGGCGAAGGGGCGCTGGAGACGGCAGTCAGGCTGCTCGGCGAGGCGAAGGCGCGCGTCGACCAGCTCGGCAAGGCCGTCGACGATGCCGAGGCCGATATCGCGCGCAAGCGGACGGAATTCGCCTCCGTCTATGCGCGCAGCGGCCAGGCGCATGCGCTGAAATTCGACTTCGCGGCGGCGGCCGACGATTTCGGCGAGGCCTACCGGCAAGTCGCCCGCTGGGACGACCGGCTCGCCTGGACCTACAAGCAGGACGAGGCCGAGGCGCTCGAGCGGCAGGGCACGCTGAGCGGCGACAACGCCGCGCTGCAGGCCTCTGTCGCCGCGGCCGGCGAGGCATTGCGCATCGCCGGGCCTTTCGCCGAACGGACATCCTGGGCAAGGAGCCAGAACCTGCTCGGCAACGCCTTGCAGACGCTGGGCGACCGGGGCGCCGGAGCGGACTATCTCGACCGGTCGGTCGATGCCTACAAGGCGGCCTTGGCGGTCGTCGGCGAGACGGCCGACCCAGGTTTCGTCGCCAAGGCGAAGAACAATCTCGCCAACACGCTGACCATGATCGGCACGCGGGACGGCGACGCGGCCCTGCTTCGCCAGGCAGTCGAGCTCTATCAGCCGGCGATCGACCGGTTCGAGGTGGAGCAGGATGTCCAGCTTTGGGCGTCCGCCTACACGAATTTCGGCAAGACGCTGCTGGCGCTCGGCGAGATCGAGAATTCGGCCGACACGCTGAACATGGCGGGACGGGCGTTCGAGGCGGCCCTCAGCGTCACCGACCGCGAGCAGGCGCCGCTGATCTGGGGTGCAGCCCAGAACAACATCGGCAATGTCTACCACGCGCTCGGCCTGCGCAGCCTCGACGCCAACGTTTCGGCCGGGCGCCATCTCCAGTCGGTGGTCGCCTACACCATGGCCATGCAGGAACTGACCCGCGACAAGGTCCCGCTGCAATGGGCGGCCACCCAGAACAACCTGGCCAACGCCTACCAGGCGCTGGCGTATCGCCAGCGCGATCCGGCGCAGTCCATGAGCTACCTCAACCAGTCGGCGGATGCCCAGCGCGCCGCGCTGACCGAAATGACGCAGGAGCGCGCGCCGCTGATGTGGGCGAGCGTGAAGACCAATCTCGGACGGACGCTGATGATGATCGGCCAGGCGGCCAGGACGCCTGCCGAGGGCCTGCCGCGCTTCGCGGAAGCGGTGGCCGCGGCGCGCGAAGCGCTGCAGGTGCTGACGGTTCAAAAGTTCCCCAGCCAGTTCGCCGCCGCGCAGGTGACGCTCGGCCAGGCACTGCAACTCACCGCGCAGGCCTCCGCCGGCGCGGAGGCGAAATCGCAGGCGCTGGCCGCGGCCGAAGCCGCGCAGCGCGCGGCGCTGGACATCTACGGCACCGACCGGCCCTTCGATCGCGCCTCCGCCCAGCACGACCTCGGCCTGACCCTGATGATGCAGGGAGAAGCGCAGCCGGAGCGCTATGCGCAGGCCGAGGACGTCTACCGGGCCGAACAAGCCCTGCGCGACCGCGCCCACGATCCGGTCGGCTGGGCGCGCGCCGAGGCAGGCATCGCCAATGCCTTGCAGGCGCGCGGCACCGCGCAGCGCGACCGCGCCGTTCTGGAGGAGGCGCGGCGCCGCACCCAGTCGGCCTGGGACACGATCCGCCCCATCGACAGCCAGTATGACGGCATCCTCGCGGAGCGTATCGCGGCGATCGACGAGGCGCTCGGCAGCCTGCGATAGGCGGCCTGCGACAGGCGGCTGCTACAGCGTCAGGATGAGCGGACAGTGGTCCGACACTTCCGGCTGGTAGACCACCTCGAAGCCGGCGATCTCGCCGGGCCGGTTGACCAGCATGTAGTCCGCGAACCGCTCCGGCTTTCCGTAGCGCGTCGTTCGTGTGCCGGCAAAGCCGCGCGTCGTGACGAGTTCGGTCAGGCCGGCCGCCGAAAGCACCCTCAGCGTCTCGCTGTCGCGCGTCACGTTGAAGTCGCCGCAGACCACGATCAGGTCTTCCGGCCGGGCGATCCGCCGCACCAGATCGAGAAACCGTTCAGCCTGCGCGCGCCGGTCCGGCGTATCGGCCTTTCCCGCGAGGTCGCGCAAGCCGTGCATGTGCGCCACGGTGATCGTCCGATGCCTTTCGTGGTCGTAGAGGCGAACGACATGCGCATTGCGCGACCTCGGATGGTCTCCATAGCCGCACGGCGCGTAGGATTTGAAGACGAAATCCTGCGCCTGCGCGATCACCGGCAGCGACCGGCTGACGAATGTCGCGAGGCCCCATTGCGAGAGCACGGGTGTGTCGCCGTCCCAGAGCACGCCGCTCGCCGCCGGACAGAAGGTCGCCGTGTGGTCCGGCAGCGCGTCCCAGACGTCGCGGAAGAAGTTCGCTCTTTGCGGCAGCACATGGTCGCCGTCCCGATAGGTGAGCCAGGGCCTGTCGGTCGCGGGACTGTGCACGGCCTCCTGCAGGCACAGCACGTCCGGCGCCTGCGTCCGCACATAGTCCTGCAGCTCGGCGAACAGCGTCCCGCCCCAGCCGTTGAGGCACATCAGTCTCATGTCGGATCCCGAATACCGCCCTGGCCCGCCGCGGTGCGCAGGCGAGCCCGAGTGCCTTACCGCATGAAGCCCGGGATGCCGAGCGGATTGTCGCGCAGCGCGGCGCGATCCGGCGTATCGACGGCCGGCTTGGCGGTGATGATGGCGAACAGGCGCCGCACATAATCCTCCGGCAGGTCCATGCCGATCAGCACCAGCCGCGTGCCGCGCAAATCGTCGGGCCAGGCCGGCAGGCGCGCCGGCGGATGCAGCAGTCTCTGCACGCCGTGGACGACCAGCGGCCGGCCCGGATCCTCCGACAGCTCGATGATGCCCTTCAGCCTCAGCACCCGGTCGCCATGGACGGAGAGCAGCAGGTCGAGGAACATCTCGATCGCCGAATAGGGCACCGGCCCGGCATGCACCAGGGAATGGCTGCGCAGCCTGGCATCATGCTGAGCATGATCGTGGTGATGCCCATCGCCGTGGCCGTGGTCGTGGTGCGCCTGTCCGGCATCGCTGCCCAGCCAGCGCGCGATGTCGGCGGTGCGCGTCGCCGGATCGTAGAGGCCGCATTGCAGCAGCGCCGATGGCGCGGCGCCATTTCGCGCCAGGTCGACGATTTGCGCGCGTGGGTTGAGCGCCGCGAGGCGGTCGAAAAGCCCGGCCTGCTCATCCGCCGCCTCGGGCAGGTCCGTCTTGGTGACAAGGATGCGGTCGGCGACCGCCACCTGCCGCGCCGCCTCCAGATGCGCATCGAGCGTCGCCATGCCGTTGACCGCGTCGACCAGCGTGATCACCCCGTCGAGCCGGAACGCCTGCACGAGGGCCGGATGCCCCATCACCGACTGCAGCACCGGAACGGGATCGGCGAGCCCGGTCGTCTCCACCACGACGCGCGACAGGGCGGCGAGCTTGCCGGTCTGCAGCCGGTCGACGAGATCGGCCAGCGTGTCGACGAGGTCGCCGCGCACCGTGCAGCACAGGCAGCCGTCGGACAGCGCGATGATGCCGTCGGACGACTGTTCGACCAGCAGGTGGTCAATCGCCACCTCGCCGAATTCGTTGATGATGACGGCCGTGTCCTTCAGCGCCGGATCTTTCAGCAGCCGGTTGAGCAGCGTCGTCTTGCCGGCTCCGAGGAAGCCGGTGAGGATGGAGACGGGAATGGGAAAGGGGGTCACGCGCTACTCGGTCGCCGCCGCCGTATCGCCCTGCGCGGCCTCGATGACCGGCGCGGGCATGTCCGGCCGCCAGGACGGGATCGGCACGTCGGCGGCGTTGCGCGCCTGCGCGACGTGTTCCGGGACGGGACCGGTCGCCCCGCCGAGGCGCACCGGGATGTAGCGGCGCTCGCGGCCGAGATCCGCCGCATAGACCGGCTGCGGCATCGTCGCCTTGCCGGCCTTGATATCCTTCAGCAACTGCTTGTAGGCCTTGTCGCGGGCGGCGCGCGCCTCTTTCGAGCACAGCGTATCGAACATGTTGTCCGGCACATTGGGGCCGCTCGCGGTGCGCTTCAGCTCGTCGAGCCCGGGTCCGGCGCCGGGGGCCGCCGCGAGGCCGCGTGCCAGAAGGGCGGCCGCCTCGTCGTCGCGGGCCTCCACCGTCTTGCCGCCGAGCACCACCGCCATCACCGTGCGGCCGTTGCGCGTGGCGCTGGCCACCAGATTGAAGCCGGAGGGGCAGGTATAGCCGGTCTTCATGCCGTCGGCGCCGTCGAAGCGCGCGATCAGGTTGTTGTGGGTCGCGATCTTCTTGTTGTCGGCCAGCAGGCCCTCGATGGAGAAGTAGTCGGAATATTGCGGGAACTCGGTGCGCAGCGCCCGCGCCAGGATCGCCAGGTCGCGTGGCGAGGTATACTGGTCGTCGTCGTGCAGGCCGTGGGCGTTGACCCAATGCGTGTCGGTCATGCCGAGGCGTCTGGCCTCGGCATTCATGCGCGCCGCGAAACCGGCCGGCGAACCGCCGATGCTGTCGCCGATCGATGCGGCGACGTCGTTTGCCGATTTCACCATGATGATCTTCAGCGCGTTGTCGACGGTGAGTTCGGAGCCGGCCTTGTAGCCCATCTTGCTGGGCGGCAGCTTCGTCGCCTCCCGCGAGATGGCGATCGGCGAGGAGAAGGTGAGTTCGCCCGCCCGGATCGCGCGGAACACCACATAGGTGGTCATCAGCTTGGTCAGCGAGGCCGGATACCAGCGGTGCATCGCGTCGTCGCTCTCGATCACCTTGCCCGTCGCCACGTCGAACACGATGGACGGGCCGGCCAGCGCGGGGGCCGTGGCGAGATGCGCGGCGGCGAGGGCGAGCGGAAGGAGAAGGCGCCGATTCATCGTTTCAGAACTAACCTCTTGCGGGACCGGAGCGAAGGTCAATAAGCTCGGGCGTGACGCATTCGCGTCGGCAGCGGGTGCCCGTCAGGCCGAAGCGGCCGACGTGAAGGGTGCTACTTAGCCCATGTGACGTCAAGAAGGCAAAGACCGGCGCCCTGCCTGGGCGGCCGGACAGGCCGTGGAGCGAATGAACCTATGCCGATACTGAACCGGGCGGCCGAGATGCAGGATGAGGTCGCCGGCTGGCGGCGGCGCATCCACGAAAACCCCGAACTGAACTACGATGTCGTCGAGACGGCGGCCTTCGTCGCGCAGAAGCTGCGGGAGTTCGGCTGCGACCGGGTCGAGACGGGGATCGGCCGCACCGGCGTCGTGGCGCTGATTCGCGGCAATCTCGGAGACGGCGGGACCGTCGGCCTGCGGGCCGACATGGACGCCTTGCCGATCACCGAGGCGAGCGGCAAGCCCTATGCATCGAGAAAACCCGGCAAGATGCACGCCTGCGGACATGACGGCCACACCGCCATGCTGCTCGGCGCGGCGAAGTATCTCGCCGAGACCCGCAACTTCCGCGGCGCCGTCGCGGTCATTTTCCAGCCGGCGGAGGAGGGCGGCGCCGGCGGGCGCGCCATGGTGCGCGACGGGATGATGGAAAAGTTCGGCATCGACCGCGTCTTCGGCATGCACAACATGCCGGGTCTGGCGGTCGGCCAGTTCGCCATCAGGCCGGGCCCGATCATGGCGGCGACGGCCGAGTTCACCATCCGGCTGAAGGGGCGCGGCGGTCATGCCGCCATGCCGCATCGGACCATCGATCCGATCGTCGCGGCCAGCCAGCTCGTCGCGGCGCTCCAGACGGTCGCCTCGCGAACCGCCGATCCGGTCGACTCGCTTGTCGTCAGCGTCACCAAGTTCCATGCCGGCGAGGCCTACAACGTCATCCCGGAGACGGCCGAGATCGCCGGCACCGTCCGCACGCTCCGCAAGGAGGTGGCCGAACTCGCCCGCCTGCGCATGCAGGCGATCTGCGACGGCATCGGCACCGCCTCGGGGACCACGATCTCGATGGATTTCCGCGCCAACTACCCGGTCACCGTCAATGACGACGCGCAGACGGTCTTCGCCGGCGACGCCGCGGCGGCGATCGCCGGAGAAGGACAGGTGCACAGGGCGATCCAGCCGCTGATGGGCGGCGAGGACTTTTCCTACATGCTGGAAGCCCGCCCCGGAGCCTTCATCTTCATCGGCAATGGCGACAGTGCCAACCTCCATCACCCGGCCTACGACTTCAACGATGAAGTCATCCCGCACGGGGTCAGCTACTGGGTGAAGCTGGCAGAGAGTGCGTTCGCTGCACGAGCAGGCGGCAACGGCGCTGCGTGAGGTGATGCCGAGGATCCGGAGCCTTGACCGTCGGCGGTGCGGACCGGGTCGGATATGGACCCCTGGCGCGCCGCCGGCGGTCAATCATCCGGGCCGCCGGTCGCCGCTGCCATGAGAAGGGGCGGAAAGCTCCGCCCCTCGCATCGTATCCGTGCCCGTCAGGCGATCAGAGGCTCTCGGTCCACAGACAGATCTGGCTGATCGCGGTCTGCTCGGTGCGCGCGCCCTCGGTGCCGGCGGAATCGCTGCGGCCGGTGTTCTCGGTCGCGCCGGCATTGACCTGCGCGGCGCAGTCCGCCTTGACCTGCAGGCGCTCGGCCTCCGACAGCGTCGACCAGTTGGCGCGGATTTCCGCTTCCGGACGCAGCGTCACGCCGTCATCCGTGTAGAAGGCGGAATTCATCCTGCTTGTCCAGCTACGCGGGCTGGTGCTGTTTGTGGTGATCGCCGGATCCGGCTCGGCGATCGGATTGACGCCCTGGGTGGCCGATGTCTGGGCGAAGCCGGCGGTTCCGAGAGCCAGCGTAAGGGCGGTTGCTGCAAGGATCTTGGTGAGCATCTGAGTCTCCGTGAGATTTCTCCCTCGGCCCGACAACAATTGCCCGCTTCTCGTGTTCCTTCACGTAATATTGCGGAAGATTGCAGTACGCGTACAGGTCGAGCGTTCCCTAACCCTTGGCTGCATCTACCTTTTTCAGGAACGCGTCGAGTTCGGCCGGATCCATGCGCACGATGTGCTTCTCTTCCGGATAGGCGAGACTGTTCACGTCGGCGACGAATTCCGAGAAGGCCGCGATACGCTCCTGCTGCAGCCGGTCGTACTCCGCGGCGAAGTTGCGGTAGACCTTCGAGTGGCGCGGCATGTGCCCGCGATTGGTGCCGAGAATGTCTTCCGCGAAGAGATATTGCGCGTCGCACCCCGTGCCTGCTCCCATCGAGAGCAGGAACAGCGACGTCCGTTTCGAGATCGCCTCGGCCACTTCCACCGGCACCACCTCGATCTCCGCGCCGAACGCCCCGGCCGCCTCCAATTGCTTGACGGCGTCGAAGATCTCCATTGCCGTGTCGGCGGTCTTGCCGACCGCCTTCCAGCCGCCGGTCCAGGTGCGCCGCGACGGAATCAGGCCGACATGGCCGATGACCGGGATAGCCTCGTCGGCCATGCGCTTGATCGTGGCGTAGCTGGCGCTGCAATAGACCGCGTCGGCGCCCGCCCTGTACATCTTGAACGACCAGCGGACGAAGTCGTCGGCGGTTCCGATCTCGAAGAAGTTCTCGCCCGGCATCGAGAACAGGCTGGGTGCGACCTCGCGGTAGCGTGGATCCAGGATGAGTTCCGGCGGGATCGAGACGATGTCGATGCCGGCCTTCTCGGCCGCCTCGGCCTCCTCCAGGTTCATGACGCGCAGCATGGTCAACTGGCGCTTGCCCTTGATGGCCCGCAGATCTGCGATGGTCGGCCGTTTGCGGCTCATCGATGGTCCTCCCTCGAACGTTCTGGAATCATGCGGCCAGCAGCGCCTTCAGCCTGGTCTCCGGCGCGGCCAGCGCCTCCCGCGACGGGCTGGCCCGCCGCGCGATCAGCATCTCGGCGATCCGGATGTCGCGCGCCACGGCCGTGCCGGTTCCGATGCCGCTGGCGGCGACCAGGCGTCCGTCGCCCGCCAGGTGGAACAGGATGAAGGCATCCGGCCCGACCTCGCGACGCACCGTGTCGCGGCCCTCGTCGGAAAGCCCGGCGATCTGCAGGCCCAGTTGGTACTGATCCGACCAGAACCACGGCACCGTCGCGTGCGGCTCGTCCTGTCCGAGCATGTTGCGCGCGGCGAGCCCCCCCTGTTCCTGCGCGTTGCGCCACGCTTCGAGGCGCACCCGGCGCCCGCCATAGACGGCGAGCGGGAAGGAGCAGCAGTCGCCGGCCGCGAAAATGTCGGGGTCGGAGCTGCGCAGGCGGGCATCGACGGCGATGCCGTTGTCGATCGCCAGCCCGGCCTCTTCGGCCAGCCCGGTGTTCGGCACCGCGCCGATGCCGATGATGCAGAGGTCGGCGGCGATGCGCTCGCCTCCGGCAAGGGCGATCTCGATCGTCTCGCCGGCCTCGGCGATCGACGCGATGCCCTGTCCGCAGACGATGCACACGCCCTGGCGCTCGTGCTCGGCGTGGACGACCGCGGCGATCTCGGCCGGCACGCCGCGCATCAGGATGCGCGGCTGCGCCTCGATCAGCGTCACCGGGCAGCCGCGTCGGCGCGCCGATGCCGCCAGTTCGAGCCCGATGAACCCGCCGCCGACGATCGCCACCCGCACCCCGGCCGCCAGATGCCGGCGGATCGCCAGCGCGTCGTCGAAGGTGCGCAGCGTCACGCAGCGCGAGCTCTCCGGAAGACCGGGCAGGCGACGCGGCGATGCGCCGGTCGCCAGCAGCAGCTTGGCGTAGGGAATGGACGCGCCATTGTCGAGATGGACGTCATGCGCCTGCCGGTCGAGCCGCACGACGCGCGCGCCGCTCATCAGGATGATGCGGGCATCCGCCAGCTTGCGCAGGTCGGTGACGATCTTCGCCGCGGGATCGGCCTCCGAGGCCATCGCCTCCTTCGACAGCGGCGGCCGCTCATAGGGCAGATGCAGTTCCTCGCCGATGAGGGTGACGCTGCCCTGATAGCCCTGCTCGCGCAGCGCAAACGCCGCCCGGGCGCCGCATTCGCCGGCGCCGACGATCACCATGCCCGGGTCTTCCTCGGAGGAGGCCATGCCGGTCAATCGATCTGGATCATGACCGCGCCGGCTTCGAGCTTGACCGGATAGGTCTTGAGGTTGACGCAGACCGGCGCACCCTTGGCCGCGCCCGTCTTGTAGTTGAAGCGGCCATTGTGCTTCGGGCACTCGATGATGTCGTCCATCACCAGCCCGTTCGCCAGATGGACTTTTTCGTGCGTGCACAGGCCGTCGGTGGCGAAATACTCGTCATCCGGCGACCTGTAGATCGCGAAGGTGCGGCTGCCATGGTCGAAGCGGATGACATCCTCCTCGTCCACGTCGTCTGCCTCGCAGGCCTTGATCCATTCCGCCATGTCGTGTCTTCCGGTTTCTTCGTTCCGGACCGCCGGGCCTGGCGATCCGCCTGGGTGTCGTCTACTCGGCCGCCGCCGCCGGCATGGCGAGGCTGTGGAACTCCTCGCGATAGGGCTTGGCGGTCGGCGGCAGTTCGCGCTTGAGGAAATAATCCTCGTAGCGAAGCTGCTTCTTCACCACCGGCCACGCCTCCTTATAGGCATGCCACATCGAGGGATTCGGTGCCGGCAGGTCATGCTTGATCATCTCGTGCAGCTTCGGCAGTGCATGATAGGGCACCATCGGGAACATGTGGTGCTCCACATGGTAGTTCATGTTCCAGTAGATGTAGCGGCTGATCGGGTTCATGTAGACGGTGCGGCTGTTCAGCCGGTGGTCGACCACATTGTCGGCCAGACCGATATGCTGCAGCAGGCCGGTCAGCACCATGTGCCAGGTGCCGTAGAGGCGCGGCCCGCCGATCAGCATCAGCGGCAGGAACGACCACATCCAGAGCGCCGCCATCACCGCCGCGATGTAGATCGCCGCATGCCAGCGCGCCGCCGTCACCGCCTTGCCGCGCTCCATTTCGGGAATGTAGCTCTTCTCCTCCTCGTTCAGCCCGACAAAGGCCTGGCGGAACAGGATCGGGATCGAATAGCGGAAATCGAGGATGCCGGTGAACATCAGCGCCGTCTTGACGAGATCCGGCGGACGCATGACGGCGATCTCGGCGTCGCGGCCGACGATGATCGTGTCGGTATGGTGCCGCGCATGGCTCCAGCGCCAGGCGACCGGATTGCGGCACACCATGAACGAGGCGATCTGGTAGATCACATCGTTCATCCAGCGCGTCCGGAAAGCCGTGCCGTGGCCGCATTCGTGCCAGCGCGAGTCGCTCGACGCTCCGTAGAGCAGGCCGTAGACGAAGAAGAACGGCACGCACCACCACGTACCCCAGAAGTAGATGCCGCCGCCGGCCGAGCCGATCAGCAGCGCGAACCACAGGATCGTGTCGCGGATCGCCGGGCCGTCGGAGCGCTGCATCAGCTCCTTCATGGCCTTGCGCGGCACGTCGGTATGATACCAGTCCGCCGAGGCGAGGCCGGTCTCGATCGCGCGGCGCGTGCTCTCGCCGACAAGGCTGTAGTCCCGCTTCTTTTCCATGGTCGCCGTCATCTTGGTCGTTCCTTGTCCCGATCGCCGCGCGCGTGCCCTCTCCCTTCACACCGCGGTTTCAAATCCGGCGCTCCTCCGCCGGCCTTCCATGCCCTGGGAATGCCGTTCATGCGCCTCTCCCGAGCGACGCGAAACGGCCCGACGGGGCGGGAAAATCCGCCGCCGGCTGCGCCGCGACGGCCGTGATGCGTCCGTCCGCCAGCGCGATGTCGGCCGCGCCGTCGAGCACCCGGAACACCGCGTCGTAGGACCGGGACTCGCCATGCTCCAGCCAGATCATCTCGCCGCGCTCGCGCGCCGCGAGATTGCCCAGGACATGGTGCGTCGACGGCTCGATGGCCATGGCATACTGGCCGGACTGGAAATTCTGCCATTGGTACGAGCAGGGAAGCTGATCCTTGCGCGTCACGACTTCCAGGCCGAGCCCCAGCCGGTCGTTGACCAGCGCGACCGAGACGGAACCCGCCCGGTCGGCCGCCATGTCGTATTCCCACACCTGCTCGCGAAACCCGTTGCTCGGGCCGGCAGCCGTGCGGTAGCCGACGCCCTGCCGCTCGTAGTCCGGGCCGGCATGCGAGGCCCAGACGACGTCGCCGACGGGAGCCACATAGCGCGATCCCTCGTCGAGCAGCGGGTGGCCGAGATTGACGTGGTAGAAGAACATGTGCGGCGTCTTGTAGAAGCCGTGATTGACCACGCGGTCTGAGATGCGGATCTCCTTGCCGCCGACATCCGCCTCGATGCGGCGCAGCAGATGCAGGTCCTCGCCGAACACCGCCGACTGCTGGACGATGCCCTCGGCCCACAGCACGCAGTCGTCACCGTTCCAGGTTTCGCCATAACCGGTGAGGCGCGCCGGGATGGTGCTGATACGTCCGTGCAGCGTATGCGCCACCTTGCTCTTGCGCGGATAATTATACTCGTCGGCCGGCACGTCCTGGCTGCCGAGGATGTGGTCGAGGCCGCAGGTCAGCAAAAGGCCGGAGAAGGAGCGCGTCCAGGCGATGCCGTCCTCGCCCTCATATTCGTGCAGGCCGGGATGCCGGAAACCGGTCGGCGAATGCCAGCCGATCGCCTGTCCCTTGTAGTCGCAATCGGCGATGTCGAGCGCCCGGTCGACCAGCACGGTGAAGCGCAGGCCGCTGCCGGTGCGGAATTCCAGCATGCGCACGCCCCGCTCGACGCCGTCGCCGAGCGTCATCAGCCGCACCCCGGCAAACTGCGTCAGCATGCCCGCCCGCTCGGCGATCTCGCGCCGCGTATATGTCCTGCCGAAGAGTTCTACCATGGCACGTCCAGTTCCATTCCCGTCTCAGTGGTCGACCGCGGCTCGGAGTTCTTCCTCGCTCATGCCGGTGATGACCTCTTCGACCTTGCTGACCGTGGTGGTCTTCGGGTCGATGTCGTCCGCGACCACCTTGCCCTGGCGCATCACCACGATCCGGTCGACGACCTGGAAGACGTGGTGGATGTTGTGGGCGATGAAGATGCAGGAATGGCCGGTATCGCGGGCATTGCGCACGAAGCGCAGCACCCCCTGGGTTTCCGCCACGCCCAGATTGTTGGTCGGCTCGTCGAGGATGATCAGGTCGCTGTGGAAATGCATGGCGCGCGCGATCGCCACGGCCTGCCGCTCGCCGCCCGACAGGGAGCCGATCGGCGTGGTCGGCGGGATGTTCTTGGTGATGCCGACGCGCTTCAGCAGATCGCGCGCCACCTGTTCCATTGCCGCCTGGTCCATGCGGTTGAAGATGCCGGCGCCCTTGATCGGCTCGCGCCCGAGGAAGAGGTTGCGGGCGATGGAAAGCTGCGTCACCAGCGCCGAGTCCTGATAGATTGTCTCGATGCCGTTGGTGATCGCGTCGGTCGTGCTCTTGATCTCGACCTTCCTGCCCTTGATGAAGATGTCGCCGCCGGTCGGCTGCACGGCGCCGGAGAGCACCTTGATCAGCGTCGACTTGCCGGCGCCGTTGTCGCCGAGCAGGCCGACGATCTCGTTGCGGTAGACGCGGAACGTCACGCCGTCGAGCGCCCGCACGCGGCCGTAGTCCTTGGTGATGTTGTCCATGCGGACGAGTTCTTCGGCCATCGCCTCAATTCCCCGACTGGTGGCGGCGCTCGAGGCCGGAATGCAGGGCCATCATGCCGAGGATGATCGCGCCGATGAAGATGTTGTAGGCCAGTCCCGGCACGCCGATCATGACGATGCCGTTGCGCATGATGCGCAGGATGAAGATGCCGATCACCGTGCCGATGATCGTGCCGCGCCCGCCGGTCAGCGCCGTGCCGCCGATCACCACCATGGCGATC